>CAMJAJ010000081.1 GCA_946403565.1 uncultured Treponema sp.
CGATGTAGGTCGAGGTCATCGTCAGCCATTTGACCCTTCCCAGATAGCGGCGCATCTTGCAGAGGCAGACGAAGCCGAAGATGCTGTAGCCCATCCCGATGCCGTACAGGACGTACATGTGCGGTCCCCGCTGGTAGTAGTCTTCCGGGGTTATCGTGAACAGCTTGTGGGTGAAGAGGTTCGACAGTATGACCAGGTGGAGGGTGACCAGCGGAACGATGAGGGCAAGCCGGTATGCCGTCCGTTGCAGCTTGAAGATGCAGTCGGTCTGGATGAAGATCAGGATGATGTAGGTGAGCATGATGAACTGCCGGACGAACAGGTAGCTGTAGGTCACGATGTGGGCGACGGCGAGTCCAAATGAGAAGCGGTGGATCAGGACGAACGACCAGTACATGGAGATGTCCAGTATGGTGGAGGCGAGGCAGAACCAGATGACGCGCAGGAAGGCCCTGTTTTCGATTCCCTTGAACATTTTCCGGTAATATATGGAAAGGAGGATGGCTGCGTAAATAAAAATGGCCACATAGTTGAATACGAGAATACTTTTCATTTGTCGAGGCTCCCAGCCTGTACTGCTAGTGTACCATAGGAAGCGAAAAGCGTCTATATTGGGGGTGTCCGGGTTCGGAGGGGCTCTGCCTGTCGGGGCGTTTCGGCCCGTTCGGGGGGGGGGGGGGGTCGGGTGCCTGTCCTGAGCCTGCCGGGTGCCTTTCCTGGGTCTGCTTTTTATGTTTGACAAGACCCGCGGAATAATGGATAATTGAGCATTATGGCAGATACAGACGCGAAAAGCGGAGGCGGCGGTTTCCTCACGGTCCTCTTGGACTTCATCCTTGGAAGGGAGAGCGACCCCCTGCGGAAGGACCTGCAGGCCGCCCAAAAGCAGCTGAACAAGACCGGATACCGCTTCTACAAGCTGAGCAAGGACAGGCTCCTCCCGCCGTTTGCCAGCTTCATCTACGGCGTGTACGAGCTTGTGGACCCCCTGCGGGAGTTCTTCCTGAAAAACACGGCGGACAAGTACTATGCGCATGCCATCATCGAGTACTTCAAGACGGAGAAGCTGGAACAGCTGGTCTATGACGTGTCCGAGGAGGCCCTTGTCGAGCGGGGCAAGGAGATGGAGTTCTCCGAGCTTAAGGAGGCCGCGCACAAGTCCTTTGACCGGCTCACCGAGGTGTTCAGCAAGGATGTCGCGTCCAAGGCCAATGCCCTGTACAACTCCCTGGTGGTGCTGAAGCAGTTCTGCCTGGTGGACTACTACATCATACTCAAGCGCTTCAGGCCGGACCTGGAGGAGCACAAGTTCGTTCCCGGCATGAACTTCGGGCAGATCACCAAGCGGTCCGCCGAGGACATCGTTCCCGACTTCCTGACCGCCGTGGCCAACCTCCTGTGCGTGGAGGACTGGACGAGCCAGCTGGAGTTCATCTCCACCCTGCCGGGCTTCAGGGGCTTTGACGAGAAGAACCTGGACGGCCTGTACGACCGGCTGCTCAGGATGAACAACGCGGGCGTCTTCATGAACTTTGGCCGCCTGCTCCTGCATGACCCGAGCTATGCCGCCACGCCAGAGTTTCCGGCGGAGGACATCGTGAAGGCCTATCTGGACGGGCTTTCCCATGACATGGAGGAGGTCCTGCGGGAAATCGACACGCAGAAGAAGAACGCGCTGCTGGAACAGCAGATGCAGGAGGTGTTTGGCGACGTGACCATCCTGGAGCTGCAGAACTACACCGAGGATTCCTCCGATGTCCTGGAGTCCCTGAAGGTGGAGCTGGAGGACGGGAAGCGGCTTGCCTATACCAAGTATTTGCCGGTGAAGTACTTCCATACGCTCGTGGAGACCTACCTGGGCAAGAAGCTCCTTGAGTTCATAGAAAACTTCGCAGTCCGCGCCGAGATATACGGCGGCGACTACACGGCCAAGCTGTCGGCCGAATTCCACCAGATGCTCACGGCTGACGACGAGATCAAGAAGCTGGACCTGGAGCTGGGGCAGGGCTTCCCCAACGGGTACAAGATTGCCATGCTGGTGGATGCCGCCGAAAGGTCGTCCGAGGCGGCGCAGAAGCTGTATGTCGAGGTCAACAGCGTGAACGTGCAGTTTGCGGCGCAGCTGGAGGCCGGCATGGGCATACTGAAGATTGTGCTGCATAAGCTTTCCGACCTGCTTGAGGACAAGAAGGCCATAAATCCTTCCATCGTAAAGAACTGGTCCACCGTGGACGAATATCTCAGGGAGCCGGCCCTGCGGTCTTTGACCGAGGCGACGAGCCGCCTGACGAACTTCATCGCGCTGATGGACAATTTCGCGTAGCCGCGGGCATGGCCGCCCGATAGCTAGCTCCACTGTCGGTAGCCTTGAAGCTCCACTGTCGGTAGCCGTGAAGCTCCACTGTTGATAGCCGTGAAGCTCCACTGTCGATAGCCTTGAAGCTCCACTGTCGGTAGCCGTGAAGCTCCGCTGGCGGTAGCCTTGAAGCTGCGCTGGCGGTAGCCTTGAAGCTGCGCTGGCGGTAGCCTTGAAGCTCCGCTGGCGGTTGCCCAGAGGCTTTTTTTCTGCTATAGTGGTCTCCATGTTCAACAGCCTCACGGGCATCATAACGGAAAAGTCCTCCCAGAAGCTGTGCGTGGACACGCACGGCATAGAGTGGGAAATCAGTTCCCCAGAGACCAGCCTCCAGGCCCTGCCCCCGGTGGGGGAGTCCGCCAGGGTGTACACGTGGATGCAGCATACCGATTCCCTTGTCGCACTGTACGGATTTGCGAGCGCCGCCGAGCGGTCCCTCTTTTTGGACCTGCTCAAGGTGGACGGCATAGGCCCCAAGGCCGCGCTCAAGATAATGGGGGCGGTGACTTCCTCCCAGCTGGTGGCGATCCTTGACGAAGGAAACCTGGAGGCCCTGCAGAAGGTGCCCGGCGTGGGCAAGAAGACCGCGGCCAAGATGCTGCTCCAGCTCAAGGGCAAGCTGACCCTGTCGGACGCAGATCAAGGCCCCTCCCGTTCCGCCGGTGCGAAATCCCCCTATTCCGATGTCGTCGGGGCCCTGGCCAACATGGGCTACGACCGGCGTGCCGCAGAGCAGACGGTTGCCCGCCTCGCGGAGGAGATGGAGAAGGACGGTGCCTTCGCCGCCCAGGGGCAGTCCGCCAGGGAGGACGCCCTCTTCCGTAGGGCGCTTGTGGAGATGGCGCAATGAACCGGAGTGTGAATGCGAAGAGCCCCTATTCCCGGCCCAAGTCTGCGAAGGAGGCGGAGGAGGACGACATGAACATCGTCGCCCAGCTTTCCGCCCAGGCAGCCCAGGGCCTTGGACAGGGGGCCTCTCATATCGTGCGGGCCGACGAGGCGAGCGATGATGACGCGCAGGAAGGCAGCCTGCGTCCCAAGCGGCTTTCGGAATTCCAGGGGCAGCAGGCCATAAAGGAGAACCTTTCCGTCTTCGTCAATGCCGCCCGCGACAGGCACGAGGCCCTGGACCACCTCTTCCTGATAGGGCCGCCCGGTCTGGGCAAGACGACCCTTGCGCAGATTACGGCGGCGGAGCTGGGCGTGGACTTCAAGGTGACCAGCGCGCCCGCCCTGGACAAGCCCAAGGACCTGGCGGGCATCCTTTCCACCATAACGGAGCGGACGGTCTTTTTCATCGACGAGATACACAGGCTCAAGCCGGCCATAGAGGAGATGCTCTACATAGCGATGGAGGACTTTGAGCTGGACTGGGTGATCGGCCAGGGGGCGGCGGCCCGTACCGTGCGGATACCCATACCCCGCTTCACCCTCGTCGGGGCGACGACCAAGGCGGGCATGGTGTCGTCCCCGCTCATCAGCCGCTTCGGCATAGTGCAGCGGTTCAACTTCTATACGAACGAGGAGCTTGCCTCCATAATCAAACGCTCCGCCGCCATACTGAACGTCAGTGCCGATGAGGATGCCGCCATGCTTATGGCCAGCTGCTCCCGCGGTACCCCGAGGATTGCCAACCGCATACTGCGCCGGATGCGGGATTTTGCCCAGGTGGCGGGCAGTCCCAGCATAACCGTGGCAATCGTGGAGGAGGGGCTCAAGCGGCTGGGCATAGATTCCCTGGGGCTGGAGCACTACGACCGCGAGATACTGTCGTCCATCATACACAACTTCTCCGGCGGTCCGGTCGGGGCAGAGACCCTCGCCATATCGATCGGGGAAAGCCAGGACACGCTTGAGGACTACTACGAGCCATACTTGATTCAATGCGGGCTGCTCCAGAGGACGCCGCGGGGCAGGGTCGTGACCGACCGCGCGTACAGGCATCTCGGCATTGAAAGGAGGGGAGGGGAAGGTGAAGACCAGCGACTTTTATTTTGACCTGCCGGAGGAACTTATCGCCCAGAAGCCGTGCACCGAGCGGGGCAACGACCGCCTGATGCTGCTGGGGAGGACGAGCGGGGCCGTGGAGCATCACGTCATGGCCGACCTGCCTTCGCTGATAGATGACGGGACCGTGATGGTGTTCAACAACAGCCGCGTCCGCCGGAGCCGCTGCTACGGTATGCGGCTGCTGGACGGTGCGGAAACGGGGCGGGAGCAGGAGTTCATGTTCCTGAACCAGACCGGGCCGGCCGGGGACGCGTGGAATACGATGGTCAAGGGGGCCAAGAAGGTGAAGCCCGGTGCCAGCTACCGCTTCCCCGACGGTTCGGAAGGGGTGGTCGTGGACGACGGCGGCAGCGCGGGAACGGAGTTCCGCACGATCCGCTTTCCCTTCCGCCTGACGGAGGACTGGTTTGAACGCAACGGTCATATACCCCTGCCGCCCTATATCCGGCGCGAGGACACGGACATTGACGGCGAGCGCTACCAGACCGTCTATGCCAAGGAGACCGGCAGCGCGGCCTGCCCTACGGCGGGCCTGCATTTCACCGAGCAGATGCTGGACCGGCTCAGGGCCAAGGGCGTGGAGCTGGAATGGCTGACCCTGCACGTGGGCCTGGGCACCTTCCTTCCCGTCCGCGTGGACGATATAGAGAAGCACAAGATGCACGAGGAGGTCTACACCGTACCCTACGATGTGGCCGAGCGGATAAACAGGGCCAAGGCCGAAGGCCGCAAGATACTTGCCGTCGGGACGACGAGCGTCAGGACGCTGGAGAGTGCGAGCGGTGAGGATGGCATCGTGCAGGGCGGGACCGGCAGGACAAGCATTTTCATGTACCCCGGCTACCGCTTCAAGGTCGTGGACCAGATGTTCACGAACTTCCATACCCCCGAGTCCACGTTGATCATGCTCGTGAGCGCGTTCGCCGGCCGCGAGCACATACTGAACGCATATCAGGCCGCGGTGCAGGAGCGCTACCGCTTCTTCTCATACGGGGACGCGATGCTGATAAAATAGCGGAAGTCCGGGCGGCCGGGGAGCGTTGTCTTGCTCGCCTCCGGGCGGCCGAAGGACGCTTCCTTGTCCGCCTCCACGCGGGCGGATGCCTGTGGCCGTGGCGTGGGCTAGCTCAGCAGCTGCAGGTTGTAGGAGATCAGGTTCAGGAACTGGTCCTTCAGGATGGAAGGGCTTATGCTCCGGTTGAATTCCTCCTGGCTCAGCTTTTCCGCCGTCTCAAGGAAGTCTTCGATCATCCTGTCCGAGAGGGGAAGCTTGGAGCCGATGAGCTTGTTCTCCAGTTCCCTGGAGCGGAACACCATCTCCCCGGTGAAGGCCAGCTTCATGTTGACGATCAGGTCGTTTTCGGTGTCCACCAGGAAAACGAAGCTCGCGCTCAGCGGCGACGGCCCTTTTTCCGGTCCCAGCCGTTTGAACACGGACACCTCCCAGTCGCTGACGGGGACCCGTATCTTGGTGAGGACGAACGAGGGGGGTATCTTGGTGAACTTCCTGAAAGGAATATATTTCGTCGATGTCGCGTTCTTTATCTCCAGCCGTGCGTCCAGGGCGAGCAGCGGCGCGTAGAGCGTTCCCTTCTGTCCCTCCCTGCATATATTGCCGGCCAGCGTCGCGATGTTCCGTATGGGCCCTGTGGCCGTCGACTCTATGGCGTCGTACAGGACGGAAGGCATGTTCGTCCTTCCCATCGCGGCTATCTGGGCCAGCGTGACCGCCGGGCCGAAGTCGATGTAGCGCTCCTTCTTGTCAATGTTCTGCAGCTCGGGAATCCCGCGGGTGGACACGGCCTTGTAGCGCATGTCCGGCAGGTGCGTGCAGCTGCCGACAATCTTGAGGTCGTTGACCGTCTTTATGTGGTAGAGGACATCCGCGAGGTTCTTTGCAAGGAGGAAGGAGCCGCTATTTTCTTCCATACTTCTTTCCCTCCCGCATGTGCTTCGTCGCTATCGCAAAGAGGATTCCGTTTATGTAGCTGTTGCGGTCGGTGCAGCAGAAATCCAGGTCCTTGATGGTGTCGGTGATCTTCTGGATGTCCGGCCTGCTGGACGGTTTGATCAGCTGGTACGCCGTCAGGATCTTGCCCGCGTCGCAGTAGCCGCAGAGGTTCACTCCCGCCTTCTTGAATCCCGTCATTATGTCATTGTACTCGGGGAAGCTTTTAAAGTATTCGAGCGTGATTATGCTGGAGTCCCTCACC
>CAMJAJ010000082.1 GCA_946403565.1 uncultured Treponema sp.
TCCCCGTTGGGGACCATGTAGAGCGCATCGGCGCGGAGGGAGTTCTTTGACGATGAAATCTTGGTGTAGCCGAAGCCGTGGCGGCACTCATACGTGTCTAGCGGCGTGTTCATGGGCTTGAAGCCGGGATTCCAGACTGTGCCATTGTCGTTTATATAGAAGTAACGGCCGTTGTAGTCCAAGGGGATGTCGTTGTAACGGTAGCGGGTCAGGCGGCGGAGCCTCGCGTCGGTGTAGAACGCGTAGCCTCCCGCAGTGTTGGAAATCAGGGAGAAGAACTTCTCATTCCCAAGGTAGTTGATCCACGGATAGGGGGTCAAGGGGTTTGTTATGACGTACTCTCGCTGGGCATCGTCAAAGTGTCCGAATTTCATGCTTCCTCCAGAAACTCTTGGTTAAATGTGTTACTACGATTTTAGCACGTTATGATTCTTATGTAAAGGTAAAAAATAGGCGGGGACGGAAATCAGTTGGCCTTGAAGCTGCGCTGGCCTTTTCCGTGGAGCTGCGCTGGCGGTAGCCTCGAAGCTTCGCTGGCGGTAGCCTCGGGATGGGCATCCTGTCCCTTGGGCAAAAAAAGGCACGGACCCAAGCCCGTGCCTTTCTCAGCGCTCTGCCGCTTACTCCATCGCTGCTGCGGCGGAGATTCCGATGGCGGTGTACGACGTCGTGTCGCCCATTCCGCCTACGTATTCGGTGCCCTCCATGCCGGGCAGGGTTCCAGTGGCGACCGCTCCACCGGCCACGACCGTCCTTTCAGCCAGCGTCGCGCTGTCTCCGGGCAGTGAGTAAGAGTCGGTGATCCGCTTGTTGATCGGATTCTCGGAAGAGTCAAGCCCGTCGGTAATCGTGATGCGCTGTCCCGCGAACACGGGGATAAGTCCACCACCGACGTCCTTGGTCTGGGAGAAGCCGGTGAGGGCCTTTCCATCAGAGATGAAGAGGTTGCCGCTCTCGGACTCGACCTGCTCCCTGGTCTCTCCACCGCTCATTCCGACGAGACCTTCCGTAACGTCGGTCTCACCGCTCGCATAGCTGTCGAACGCCGTTCCGCGGACGGAAGCCGTTGAGGCCGGCGTATGGACCTTGAAGTCGTTCAGGTTCTTGCTCGTGGAGTTGACCTTGAACGAGGCCTTTCCGGTGTCTATGTACACGGTCGTCTTGGTTACGTTCTTGTCAGTTCCTTCCACGTCCTTGCGCGTCAGCTGCTCCACAGACATCCTCGTGAGGGGGGAAATCGTGCAGACTGACTCTCCCAGCTTGAGCGTAGCGTTTGAGTTGAAGCCCGTGGAGATGATGGCTCCCTCTTCTACGGTATCCCCCTTTTCCAGGTCAACCCATTCGCTAGCTCCTTTTTTCTGCACCTGGACCTTTCCAGTCACAGAAGTTACTTTCGCATCGAATGCGAAAGCCGACACTGCGCCACATGCAACGAGCGCGAAACCAATCAGGCACTTGAAATTCACTTTCATAGTAAACCTCCTGTTTTTAGGCTGCCCAAAAAGGCTTTTCCCGCTCAACTATAACACAGCTGTGCGCCAAAGTCCAGAAAAATCTTCTTTCAGCCTTCGTTTTTTTGTCACTTTTTGTATCGGTTCGCCTGTATCGTCGGCAGACTATCAATTTCAACAAGTTCTCCCGGCCGGAAGCCGCCCCAGGTCCCGCAGGGAAGCACCCGTGCGGCTCTGTTGCTGCCGCACGCCGGCTCCTGTCCAGGCCCCTAGAAGGAGAAGACTCCCGTCACCGTCGCTCCGGTGTTGTCGTAGTCCCTGTCCAGGGCGAAGAAGCGGTATGCCTTGACCTGGAACTGGAAGTCGGAGGTGCACTGGAGCTTCAGCTCGGTGTAGAGCTGCCAGCCCTCGTAATCGACGACGTTCTTCTTATAGCTAAAGAGCTGGTCAGAGCCAAAGGTTACGAGGAATTCCCTCGTCGGCTTGATGACCGCGGAAAGGCCGTACTTGATAGCCGCCGAATGTTCCGGACCATAGCGCTGGTAGGAGATGGGGTTGCTCGTGAAGCCGTAGAATTCGTCGTAGATTCCGTTGTCCCCCGAGGCATAGGTGAAGTCCCCGGAAATCGCCAGGGAGTGGAAGTTCGTGAAGTAGGTGAACTTGAGCTTGGTCAGGTTGGCAAGCCCGTCGAAGGCCGACTTGTCGTTGGCGCTGTCCCCGTAGGTGGAGAAGGTCGTCGAGAAGTTGTAGACCAGGTCGGAGAAGATGAAGGGGCCGTACATACCGCCCGTTATATAGAAGCGGTCGAACGCGTCCTCGATCTTGCTGGGGCCTTCGGTGTTTATGGCCATGCTGCCCTCTATGTAGGGGGTCTGGTTTGCAAAGAGGTAGGGGAAGGTCAGGTTCGCCGAGGAGAGGAAGTACGGTTCTGCCCAGACGTAGAGCGACCGTCCCACTTCCGACCAGAGCCTGCCCCAGTCTACCTTCTTGGTGATGTCGGAGAGGTTCTTGATCTTCACCGAGTCCACCTTGTCCAGGTAGGTGGCGTAGATGCTGTTGGAAAGCAGGCTGGTCCAGTAGTTCTTACCGGTCGAGTTGATGATCAGCGTGTTCTTTGCGTTCAGGAGGCCGGTGTAGCCCGCGAAGACCCCGAACTGGATCTTGCTCGCGCTGTAGCCTGCGTACATGCCGTCTATCTTCTGGTTGATGATGCTGCCGGTCTTGTCGGCCACGTTGAAGCGGCCGAGGGAGAGGGAGAAGGCCCCCTTCTCGCTGTAGTTGTTGTAGTAGTAGCGGAGCAGGTCGATGTCCGGCACGATGTTTATGTATGAGATGCTGTCGTAGCTGTTTTCCTGGGTGTACTTGATGGATGCCTGCCCGGAGAGGCCGAACATGGAGTCCTCGACGAAGGGCAGGTCAAACCAGCTCTGCACCTTCAGGTTGGTGACCTGGTGGGCGAGCAGCCAGTCCAAGGGCCTTCCGCCTCCATTTCCGGCGGCTCCGCCGGAGAGGATGACCTGGGTACCCCCGTCGAATGCGGCGGCGGGCAGGGGGAGGAGGAGGAGTGCTGCCAGGACGAGTTTATTTATACTTTTCATTTATTTTCTCTTGTTCAATAATGGCGGCCCGGACTTTCCGCTCCTGGCTGTCACGTTCGTGGTGCTCGATGCAGCGGGTCACTATGTTCAGGGCCTCGTAGCCCGAGATGAGCTTTTCGCCCGTATAGTTCGTAGGGATGTACTTGAACGCCCGCAGTTCCTTCCAGGCCTGGTAGGGGCTTTTGAAGGTGCAGTAGCCCACGCTGTCCACGACGTACCATGCGCCGCAGCAGATGTTGCAGAAGTTCGCGAGGGGAATCGGGGTCTCGCTGTCCTTCATATATTTGGCTTTTACGATTTTGTTGTTGATGAGGGCCTCGATGGCGTCGTCGTTGCTGGCGCTGTCGCTGACAAGTCCGAGATAGGTGGCTGCCAGGTAGCTTGCCTGCCCGAAGGTGACGGTCTCAGAGTTCAATATTTCTGCTATCCTGTCCGCCGACTGCGCCCAAGAGCACACGCCCATGACACACAGCAGGCCGATTAAAAACAATCGCCTCATACCAGCTCTCTCTCTCTATCCCACACCCTATCCTATTTTATCGAATACCGGAATAAAATGCAAGGGTACAAAAATGATTTTCGGGGGGCTCCGCGCTTCACCCCCGCTTTCGGATGAATCTCTGGCTATTATTTGGATTTGTTGGCTACATTTCGCATTGGTAATGTAACCAAACGCGTGCGCTTCACGTGACCGAATGCTTGGGCTTCATGTGGCCGAACGTCCAGGCTTCGCACGGCCAACCGTTTCTGGGAGAATGCCGCGACCTGCCTCCTGCCCCCCTGTTCAATTCTCGCCGTATGTTTTATAATGGAAGAATATTGAATGGCACCCCCTGGAAAGCGTCCGAGGGTGCCGTTGAGCAACGGAGTACATTTTGAAAAAGAGCGACAAGAAGGAAAAGAAGGAAAAGAAGGTGAAGGCCGCGAAGAACAGCGCCTCCTCCGGCAAGAAGAGCTTCTTCCAGAAGCGGCTGGACCTCTTTGCACCTATCGTGGTCGGCCTGATTGCGGTCCCGCTGGCCATCTGGGGCGTCTTTGACAGCCTGGAGTACCGTGTCTACGACATGGAGCTGCGGGCGGGACGGCCCATAGACAAGTCTGAGGAAATCCTCCTTATAGATATAGATGACATTTCGATAGACGACGTCGGCGTCTGGCCCTGGGGCCGCGACATAGTGGCGGACATCCTGATCAGGATGAAGGAATTCGGGGCGAGCGACATCGTATTCGATATTGAGTACCTGCAGAAGTCAGGTAAGGCCCTCGTCTCCAACGCCGACAGCCTGGTGGACGAGTCCATCGAGTCCGCCCGGCAGACGCTCGGCTCCCTCATCGGGCAGTTCGCCGAGGCCGCCGCCTCGGGCATGTATTCCCCCGCGGAGCTGGAGGAGTTCTCCGGCCAGATGGGCGAGTATGTCGGGGCCACGCTGGAGGAGGTCAGGGGGGCCGCGTCCTCGATTTCGCGCGACAACGACGAGTACCTGGCGAGGGCGCTCCAGTTCTTCGGCAACTCCTGGATGACGATAAACGCGGGAATGTCATACGAGCTGGACATGATGGACTCGCTCTCCGGCGAGGAGATGACCGACGAGTACCTCCAGTTCATCCAGGCCCGCGACTGGGCCGCCTCCCACTTCATGCTTTCGGACCTGAAGGACCCGGAGGGCCTCGTGGACCAGGGGAACGATGCGACCATGAAGGAGCAGGATGCCTACCGGGGCTTCTACCCTGCCAGGTTGGAATTCCTGAGGGCCGCGAAGGGCGCGGGGGCCACGAACGTCGTCGTTGACAGCGACGGAAGCCGCCGCCGCCTGGAGCTCTTCCATCACCTGGACCCCTCCAAGAAGTTCTTCTGGACGCAGGACGGGAACGGCAGCCGGCCCCAGGAGACGGACGGCGACTACTACATCGCCCAGCTCGCCATGGAGCCGCTCCTGAACTACCTGAACGTGAAGTCCGTGGAGCGGCAGCGGAACTACTACGTGCTGCGAGGGGCGGAGCTGCCCTCGGCATCGAAGATGGTGGACATCCGCATTCCGCTGGACGCCAAGGGCCGTATGCTGATCAACTGGTCCCACGACCTGTACGCCAGCTCCTTCAAGGAGCACGTCTCCGCCGCCTACGTCTACGAGCTGGACCGGGCGGAGGAGCGGATCTACCAGAACCTGAGCAACGTCACGAGGATCCGCATGACCGACGAGGAGGGCTGGGACCTTCCTTATTATACCGCGGCCTGCGAAATCCTGGACGAGTACAAGCAGATTGGCCTCATGAAGGCCGCGCTGCTGGACAAGTGCCAGGGCTACGGCGATGACGGCCTCCCGATTGGTGGCGGCATTTCGGAGGGGGAGTACGACGAGTACTTCTCGCTCCGGCAGGACTTCTACGGCAAGGTGGGCCAGTACGTGGACGCCGCCTTCAAGGACGGGGTGCTTTCCCTCCTGGCCTCGCTGGACGACGGGGAGAACACCGAGACCATAGCCCAGCTTTCGGACGAGGTCGGCTCGGCCTTTGACGGAATCGCGACGGACTACGGGACCTTCATCGGCTACTACGATGGACTCGCCGCCAAGTTCAAGGATTCCTTCTGCTTCATCGGAAACACGGCCACCTCCTCTACGGATCTGGGTGTCACCCCCTTCGAGCGCCGCTACCCCAACCTGGGAACCCACGCGAACGTCATGAACACGATCCTGCAGCGCGACTTCATAACCCCGCTGTCCGTGTGGGTGGGCCTTGTCTTCGCCTTCATCTGCGCGATGTTCATCAGCATCTACGACCGGGACAAGTCCAACGGCCGCAAGAACCTCTACGGCCTCCTCTACATCGTGTTCCCGCTGGCCGTGCTGTTCGCCCTCATGTACTTCTTCCGGATCTACATCCCCATGTTCGTCCCCGCCATCTTCCTTTTGGCGACCTACATCGCCCAGGCGGCCATAAACTTCATCGCCGTCTCCCGCGACCGGAACACCCTGCGTCGCGGATTCGACGCCTACGTTTCCCCGGAGGTCGTCAGCCAGATCGTCAAGGACCCGAGCCACCTGTCCTTGGGAGGCGCGAACAAGAACATCACCGCCCTCTTCTCCGACGTAAAGTCCTTCTCCGGCTTCACCGAGATGATCAACAACGAGGAAGGTGAGGAGAACGGAGCTGTCCGCCTGGTCGAAATCCTGAACGTGTACCTTGGCTTGCTGAGCGACGCGATCATGGACAACCGGGGCACGATAGACAAGTACGTCGGTGACGAAATCGTCTCCTTCTTTGGCGCGCCGATTGACGACGAGTACAATGCCTTCAACGCCTGCGTCGCGGGAATCCGCATGAAGCAGGCCGAGGACGTGTACAACCAGAAGCACTTCTACACCGACCACGACATCCCTGCCCCCCTCCTTTCCCGCGTCGGCCTGAACACCGGCTACATGGTCGTCGGAAACATGGGAACCGCCAAGAAGCTCAACTACACGATAATGGGCAACAACGTCAACCTGGCATCCCGCCTTGAGGGTACGAACAAGGC
>CAMJAJ010000083.1 GCA_946403565.1 uncultured Treponema sp.
ACCCCCTCCGCGGCCTGTATGCCCTGAGCGTCAGGGCCACGGACCAGTACGAGTCTGCCCGCCATACCGTCGCGGCCTTCCTGAATGCGGCGGAGGACGCGGAGATAATCTTCACGCGCAACGCGAGCGAGAGCCTGAACCTGGTCGCATACAGCTGGGCCTTGGAGAACGTCGGGGAAGGGGACGAAATCGTCGTCTCCTGCATGGAGCACCATTCCAACCTCCTGCCCTGGCAGATGGTCGCCCGCCGGAAGGGGGCGCGGATCGTGTTCCTGGAGTGCGGCGACGACGGCGTGATTGCAGAGGATGAATGGAAGGGCAAGATAGGGAAGCAGACGAAGCTCGTGGCAATCGTCCATGTGAGCAACGTGTTCGGCATAACGAACCCCGTCAAGGAGATTGCCGCCTATGCCCATGCGGTCGGAAACGGGGGGAAGGGGGCTGTCGTCGTGGTGGACGGGGCGCAGTCCGCTCCCCACATGAAGGTGGACGTGCAGGCCCTTGGGGCTGACTTCTTCGCCTTTTCGGCCCACAAGCTCTGCGGCCCGATGGGAATTGGCGGCCTCTACGGACGGAAAGCGCTGCTTGAGTCCATGCCGCCCTTCCTCTCCGGCGGAGAGATGATCGAGTACGTGACGCGGGAGGAGGCCACCTATGCCGAGCTCCCGCACAAGTTCGAGGCTGGAACCGTGAACGCCGCCGGTGCGGTCGGCCTTGCCGCCGCCATCCGCTACCTGGGAGAGGTCGGCCTTGACAGGATAGAGGAGAACGACAACCGCCTTGCCAGGCTCCTCATGGAGGGGCTTTCGACCGTTCCGCACCTGCACGTCTTGGGGAATCCCGACCCCTCCAGGCATTGCGGCATCGTCACCTTCGTCATAGACGGGGTGCATCCGCACGACATTGCGAGCGTCCTGGACAGCGAGCACATCGCCATCCGTGCCGGCCACCATTGTGCCCAGCCGCTGATGCAGAAGCTGGGGGTCGGGAGCACGGCGAGGGCGAGCCTCTACTTCTACAATACGGAGGACGAGGTTTCGGCCTTCATCGACAGGGTTTCAAAGGTCAGGGGCTGGATGGGGCTTTGACAGCCCTTTGCAATACATGCTATTATGAGGCCGTGAATTCACGTTTGGAACTGCTGCTGGAACAGTTTCTGTCTACTCACCTGGAGGTGTTCACCCTCAAGGACGTCGAGGGCTTCCTCAAACGGTCCGGTGTCACCGCCTCCAGGGGGGACATACTGGACTGCATGGAGGACCTGCGCCTGGTCTTCCTCTTGTCCAACGGCTCTTTCATCAGCAGGGCGGGAGCCTTCACGGGCGAGCTGTTCAGCATAAAACCAAGCAGTTTCGAATTCGATGCAGGCGTGATGATTCCGGGGGACCGCTGCATGCCTTTCGTTCCTTCGGACATTCCTTCGGACGAGCTTACCTTCATCATCGACGGCCTTCGGCTTGTCCACAAGTCCGTCACGTGCGACAGCGACGAGGCCATAGACAAGTTCATGCTGTATGGCGAGGAGTACGCGCCCCAGTATATCGCGGCTGATCCCGCCAACGAAGGGCTGGACGTCAAGGCCGTGTCCGGGGAGCTTTCGAATTACGTGCAGCTCACGGGATTCGACCTGTCGCCGCTGAAAGAGCGTTTCGCCTTTGACAAGGGGGACCGGCTTGTCTGCTCGGTCAAGGACTGGTCCAAGGGAATCATAGAATTCTTCATCCTGCATGACTCCAAGGACCGTTTCAATACGGGCGAGGTCGGGGAGAAGCGGCTCGAATGGTACAAAAAGCTGGAGGAGTTCCTGCTTGAGTCCTTCGAGCGTGCGGGCCCCTGCGCCTCCATAGAGGAGCAGCTGGAGTGCGTGTTCTTTGACCACCGGAAGGAGCTCTGCATTCCCGAATGCGGTTCGGTGGAGGAATTCCTGCTTGCCGGTTCTCGGAAGGTCGCCATAGAAAACTTTGGCGTGGAGACCCGCCTTTGGTACAAGGGAAAGAGCGCCCCCGCCATAGGGAGCTGGAATAAGGATTCGATTTCCTGGATAGACGGGGAACTGCGGTCGGTCGTCGGAAGGAATGTCAATTTCAACCTGCCCAAGGAGGTCCTGGACCAGGCGGTGCTCGACATGTACTACCGGCACAAGGACGATATCGCGGAGCTGTCCAGGAGTCTGTATCCGGATGACTACAGCTTCCATTCCGGTGAGCTGGAGCGCGTGCAGAAGGACCTGTGCAGGCGCGATACCCAGCTGAGGGGCGCTTACAACTGGTTCACCGACCAGCTTTCCGGGCCGATCCGGAGCTCCTCGCTCGAACTTTTCAAGAAGGTGAACGGACTCCTGTACAAGGTGGAGGCATGCGAGGGGGACCTGCAGGATTTCCCCCAGCAGGAGCTTGTCATTCTGACCCAGCTCTACAGCCACCTGCTGAGCATTCTTTCCTGTAGTTATAGCGATAAAGATGTCGAAAATGAAAGTGAGGCCATCATGGTGTCTATTGACGGCATGAAATGGAATTACGAGGATATAGAGGATATCCTGCTTGGAGCGATTGACGAAAACAACTGCAGCAGGTTCAAGGTGGTGAAGTGACTATGTTTTCAGCAGAAGATTTGTGTTCCCTGATACAGAAAGGCGGCGTGTTCAAGGACGTCGGAGGAACGACCGTCCAGGACGTGCTTTCGTCCGCGGTTTCCCTGATGAAGCTGCCGTCGGGTTTGGATGCCAAGCGCCTTCAGGATGAGCTTGTGGAGCGGGAGAAGATTTTGAGCACGGCCGTCGGAAACGGAATCGCCCTGCCGCATCCGCACCGGAAGGTCATCGACGACCCCGCGGACCAGCGGATTGCGGTCTGCTTCCTGAAGGACCCCATCGACATGCAGGCTCCGGACAGCCGCAAGGTCTACGTCTACTTCATCCTGCTTACCTCGGCCTCACAGAAGCACCTTGATATCCTTTCGGGCATTGCGAACCTGGCCAAGGACCGGGAGTTCAAGGCCCTGCTCGAGACCCGGCCGGACGAGGCGACCCTGCTGGACGGAATCCGGAGGCGCATGGCGTGACAGCCTCCGCGTTGCCGGGGCGGAAGCCCGCGTTGGCGGATTTCTGCCTTGCCGCCTTCTCCCTGACGGTGGTCGTGATGACCGTCCTGCCCTTTTTCATCCTCTGCCGCTACAACCATCCGGGCGACAACGACAACTGGTGGATTTTCAGGACCTTCCTGGACAGATACTCGTATGACCTGTCGCCGGGAGGCTTCTTTTCGTTCCGGGGGGGCATCAACTTTGCGAACATCTTCTTCATCCCCCTCTACCGGCATCCCGAGGGGATGACGGAAAGCCTGTTCCGCACCTTCATCAGCATCTACCACCTTTCCGCGGCCTTCTACGTCGGCCTCTTCTGGCTTTCCGCAAGCGTCCTGTTCATTGCGCTGAACCGTGCCCTGTTCCGCTTCAGGGGCTGCAGGGCCTTCTTCTTCTACGCCCTGTTCATCTATCTGGCCTTCAACTCCGTCCACTATCCGACGATGGCCTTCTACGACCTGGTCAGCAGCTCTGGCTACAATGCGGGACTGTCCTACCTGTTCCTCTTCCTCTCCTTTGCCCTGCTCGGCCGCACGTCGTCCGGGCGCTCGAGGCTCCTGTACGGCCTGCCCTGCGTCCTTTTCTTTTGCCTCTGCGCCTTCTCGATGGAGTACTATCCCTTCATCTGCGGCTGCTTCTCCTTTGCCTTCATCCTCTATGACCTGGTGAAGGCCCGCCGCCTGAACGTCCTGCATACGCTGTTCCTTGCCGTCTGCCTCCTGGCGTTCGCGCGGAATTTCCTGCTGGTCCGGGGGGAAATCACCCCGAACTCCGACGGCAACGTCGGGAAGTATACGGACGGGGAGGACCCTGGCTATACGCTGGCCATCACCTTTGGGACCATGCTCGGGAGCCTGAAGGAGAGCTTCCTGCGCTATTTCCACCAGCTCGTGACGCAGCGCCGCTACCTGCCCGCCATGGCGACGCTTTCCATCGGGGCCGCCCTGGCCATGCACCGGCGGGCCCTCCGCCTGCCGGTCTGGGCCGTGCTGCCTTTCTTCCTGGTCATCCTGGGGACCGCGGCGGTGTTCAGCTTCGCCACGCCGGACGTGTTCGTCATGCCGCGCTATGCCTGGACCCTGTTCGTCCTGATCTTCCTGTTCGTCGGCTCCCTGCTGGTGAGCCTTGTGAACTCGCTTGCCTTCGCCTTTGACAGGGCCCGTGCCGCCGATTCCGAGGGAGACTTTTCCCTCGTGCAGTCCGGCGTGGCGGCGGCCGTGCGGATATTCAGGCGCTGGATGGCCAGGCGGCCCCTTCTGATTGCCTTCACCGTGGCCGGCACCCTCCTGTTCTGCTTCTTTGCGCTGAAGAACGCCAAGTCCCCCGTGGCCACCGCCTGGAAGGACCTGCTCAAAGGCGAGGCTGCCGCATACGACCAGGAGTCGAGCGTCCGCTATGAGGCGATCTTTTCGGCAGGGGAGGGGGAGCCGGTCTACCTCGTGCCCATCCTGCACCGGCCGGCCAGCCTGTTCGTCAGGGATTCGATGGAGTTCGAGGCGGGCCGGATCACCTACCGGCGCTTCTTTGACAACGACAACATCTACTTCAAGGTCGGCGACCTGATCATCCGCTAGGCTGCTCCTCCTGCGGCGGGGCGACCAGCCGCCCCTTGTAGAGGGCCTTGGGGTAGACCGTCAGTCCGAGGCTTTTTTCAAACGAGGCGAACCTCCGCATCTCCCGCTCGTCACCGATGACGCAGTTGAATCCCTTCCGGCCCGCCCGGCCCGTCCGGCCCGCCCGGTGGATGAAGAAGTCCTTCTCCTCGGGCAGGTCCATCTGCACGACATGGGTGACGCCCGCGATGTCCAGCCCGCGGGCCGCGACGTCGGTCGTCACCAGGATCTTGCACCTGCCGCCCTTGAAGCTGTCCCAGGCCTCCTTGCGCCGTTTCTTGTCCGTCTTTGCCCCCAGGCCCTCGCAGTCTATGTGCTTGTAGCGGAGCTTGGAGACGATGTTCTCCACCTGGTCCAGGCGGCTGGTGAACACGAGCATCTTCTGGGCGCTTATGGCCCGGATGAACGAGCGCAGCGTGTCTATCTTGTCCCGCCGCTCGGCGAACAGCGCCCAGTGCTCTATCCGTGAGCGGAGCACGTCCTCCGCCGGCAGCTCCACCAGGTCTATCTCGTCCTTTATGCGGGCCTCCATGATGATTTTCCTCGTGTACGAGCTGACGGTGGCCGAATTCCCGATGAGCTGCACGTCCTTGGGTAGGCGGGCAATCATCCCCTCCGTGGCCTCCCGCAGCTCCGGCGAGAGCAGGCGGTCCGCCTCGTCCAGCACGAGCGCGCGTATACCTTCGGCCTTCAGCTTCTTCAAGTGGATCAGCTCCAGGAGCCGCGCCGCGCTGCCGATGACGATGCCGGGCTTCTCCTTGAGCTTTTCGACCTGCCGGTTTATGGGGGCACCGCCCACCAGCAGGGCGCTCCCCACGTCGGTGCAGAGCTTGACCTGGTCCCGAATCTGGGAGCAGAGCTCCAGCGTCGGGGAGACGATGAGCAGCTTCACCTGCCTGCGGGGGTCCGCCTCCTTGAACAGGGTCTGGATCAGGGGCAGCAGGTAGGCGAAGGTCTTGCCGGTCCCTGTCTCACTTTGGAACAGGACGTTCCTGCCTTCCGCCACGATGGGGATGACCTTCTCCTGCACCGGGGTCGCCTCCCGTATCCCGATGGCCTCGAGCTTCGTTACCAGCTCCTTTTCTATGCCTAACTCCGTGAATGTCTTGCTCATAGGCATACTATAGCATTTTTTCTCGTTTTGTGGTATGCTTTTGCCAATGAAAGTTGGAATCGACACCTTTGGCTGTGATAATGGTCGCTCGGGCCGCGGCTCCTACCTTGCGTCGCTCATAAACGCCCTGCCAGAGGATTCCGGCCTGTCCTGGGAGCTGTTTGGCCCCGAGGTGGACAGGTATACCTATACCGAGGAGAAGGCGCTTCCGTTCACGTCAGTGCACCTGCCCGACAGCCTGAACATGGAGCGCCTGTGGCACCTGCTGAACTTGGGCTCGTTCTCCCGGAAACGCTCCTACGACGCCATAATTTTCGCCGCCGGACTCCAGCTGCTTCCCCTGGGCTATAAGAAGCCGGGAATCGTCATCGTGAACGACGTCCTCTCCTCATTCCTTGCGAACGAGGAATCGGGCCTGTACCGGAGGCTCCTGCTCCAGTCGCTGGGCAGGGCGGACTGCATCATTGCGGGAAGCGACTACATCAGGCAGGACCTGGAGCGGTGCAAGGTCAAGGCCAGGCGCCTGGAGGTGGTCTACAGCGGCATTGACCACGGCACCTTCACGAACCTCGGCAAGTCCGAAAGCTCCGTCGTGGACATAAAGCCCTTTGCCATCAAGAAGCCCTACCTCATCTACCCCAGCAGGATGCAGGGGGAGGCGAAGAAGCACATAGAGCTCATAAAGGCATTTTCCCTCTTCAAGGAGC
>CAMJAJ010000084.1 GCA_946403565.1 uncultured Treponema sp.
TTCCGCTTTCAAGCAGATGGTCATAAAAGAGCTTGTTGAGAAGGTATGACTTGCCGCAGCGCCGTATCCCCGTGATGACTTTCACAAGTCCGTTCCTGCGGCGGTCAATGAGCTTCTTCAGGTAGCTTTCCCGACGGATTTCCATAAGAGCCTCTGTAGAATAGATTTTTGCGTCCAGACGCACTTTTCTATCGTAAAAATAGCCTGTCCCAAGCAAAAAGTCAAGGTTTGGAATAGATTTTTGCGTCTAGACGCACTTTTCTATCGTAAAAGTGGGCGAAAAGGGGGAAGCCATAATAAAGCGGGCTGACGGTAGCACATTTCGGATTACTGGAGAGGAATCAGAGGCATCTCCGTTTGATGGCATCCGTAGCTTTGGAAATCTTCCATATAGGCGAAATTCTCGATATAATTCACGAATCAAATGAACAGGGATGAATACAGGCTTTGGCTGTTCGGGCACTGGGAAATCGTATCCGACCTGACCAAGCCGAGGGGGGGGGTAGAACAATGAGAACGAGAGCTTGCGTTGCCAAGAGGACTTTTGTCCTGTTTTGTCTTGCCGCACTGGGGCTGTCTGTTTTTGCTGCTGGCAAAAGCACGGGCAAGAAATCCAACAAGCCTTCCCGGGCCGTCTACGAGCGGATGTATGAGGTCCAGGTCGTGAAGGTCGTGGACGGCGACACGCTGGATGTCCAATTCCTTGGGAATGTTCCTCCCGAGTGCGACAGGCAGAACCAGCGGGTGCGGCTCATCGGGGTGGACACGCCCGAATACTACAAGAAGGTCAGGCAGCCCTACGCGGACGAGGCCAAGGAATATACGGGACGCTGCCTGGGGACGAACATGCGTTTGCAGCTGGACAGCGACACCTCGTACAAGGACCGCTACGGACGGCTCCTCGCCTACCTGTATGCGGAGGACGGCAGCATGCTCAACTACGACCTGATACAGAACGGCTACGGGCGCTACTACGGGAAGTTCAAGTTCAACAGGCAGAACATGGCGAGCTTCAGCGAGGCCGAAGGATATGCGAAAGAGCACAGGCTGGGCCTCTGGAATCTGGAGGAGGCGGCCTACAGGCCCCTGCGCTTGGCCTCCTGCCAGAAGGCGTTTTCCTCTTCCGCATGGTCCGGGTCCAGGGGCAGGCCCTTTTCCCGCATTTTTTCTTCTATATAAGTAAACCTTCCATAGAACTTCCGGTTGGCCCGTTCCAGGGCCTCCACCGGGTCAATCCCGACGGTCATGGCGTATGATGCCGCCGAGAAAAGCACGTCCCCACATTCTTCAAGCAGATGGTCCCGGTCTCCCTGTCCCACGGCCTCTTCCGCCTCGTCCAGCTCTTCGCGTACCTTGTCGGCCGCATCCGAGTGGGAACGCCAGACCCAGCCAAGGAGGCTGGTCTTTTCCAGGAGGCGGCATGCCTTCTCCAACGGGGGCAGTTCCTGGGGAATCTCGTCTAGAATGTAGGGCTCGGGCTTTTCCATTTTCTCCATTTTTCGGCAGTTTTTTTATTGACAGTGAGGGGAAAAGGGGGTAGAATGTCAGCAAGTGGGAAATAGTGGGGAAAAGTGGTGAGATAATGGTATGGACTTGCTGATCGGTGAGTACCGGAACACACTGGACGAGAAGGGGAGGATTCTCTTTCCTGCCAAGCTCCGGGGCATTTTGCAGAAAAATGAGCTCATCGTGACGAAAGGTCTGGACCATTGTCTCATGCTTTTTACAAGCGAGGAGTGGGCTTCATTGAGTGACAAGATCATGAAGAAGGCCTCTCCTTTCAATGATCAGACTAACAAGGTTATCCGGCGTTTCATCGCGCCGGCTCAACAGCTGGACTTTGACCGTTCGGGCCGTCTCTCTATCCCCCAGAGCTTACGGGAATATGCCTCCCTCTCGGGCGAGACTGTGATTCTCGGCCTGAACCGGTACATGGAGTTGTGGGACTCCAAGTGCTACGATGAATATCTGGACTCCACCGAGTCGGATTTCAAGCAGGCGGCCGAGGGTTTGAGCGACATCTTCCTGTGATTTTGTTGGCAAGGAAAAATGGAAGTCGTACATACTCCTGTTCTGCTTCAGGAATGCCTTTCTCTGCTTTCTCCGGTCGGGGAGCCATACGAGGCCGATGCCTTGATGGTGGACTCCACCTTGGGGGAGGGCGGCCACTCCTTCAATTTCCTTTCCCGTTTTCCCGGCCTCAAGGTGGTCGGGGTGGACGCAGACCCGGTGATACAGGCCCGCGCCAGGGAGCGTCTTGCCCCCTTCGGCGACAGGATGTCCTTTCATTCGGGCTGGTTCGATGAGTTTTACAGCGGATATCCGCAGGATGCGCGGAGGCCGGACATAATCCTGTTCGACCTCGGCATAAGCGTGTTCCACTACGAGCGCAGCGGGAGGGGCTTCTCCTTCCGCCACGACGAGGAGCTGGACATGCGACTGAACCCTTCTTCCCCCGTGAGCGCACAGGACGTCGTGAACGAGATGGAGGAGCGGCAGCTTGCGGACTTGATATACCAGTATTCGGACGAGAAGTATTCGCGGCGCATAGCCTCTGCAATAACCACGGCGAGGCAGTCGGGCCGCATTGCTTCTACGAAAGCTCTTGCCGATATCGTTGCCGCGGCGGTTCCCCCCAAGTACCGCCACGGCTCCATACATCCGGCCACGAGGACATTCCAGGCCTTGAGGATTTACGTCAACAGAGAGTTGAAACGACTTCCGGGTGCCCTCCACGCCGCTTTCAACACCCTTTTACCACAGGGTAAACTTGGGGTCATTACGTTCCATTCTCTGGAGGACAGGATTGTAAAGCGCTACTTCCGCAACCTTGCGAAGCAGTGCGTCTGTCCTCCAGAGCAGAGCGTTTGTTCTTGCGGAGGGTCTCCCTGTGCCGTCCTCATCACCCACAAGGGTGTGGAGCCGACGGCCGGGGAGGTCTCCTCCAATTCTCCCTCCAGGAGCGCCAGGCTGCGGGTCGTCCGCAAGCTCCGCGACGCGGGGGCGGAACGCCTTGCCGGCGTGGAGGCCGTATGAAGCTGAGCCCCTCTGGATTTGCCAGGCTGTTTTTCGTCTGTCTCGTCGCCCTCTCCATTCCTGCGCTGCTGATAATCGATGGAATCCATGCACGCAAGTATACCGACCTGGAGAAGCAGGTGGAGGAGCTGGAGAAGAAGCAGCAGCAGCTGATTGAAGAAAACAAGAAACTCATAACGGATATAAGCCTCCTGTCCTCGTCGGAGCGGATTGAAAGCCTTGCCCGTGACAGCCTCGGCATGAGGGAGGCGGAAAGCGAGGAGATCATCCGCGTGGAGATGTCCTCAAGCTCCGCCAGGAAGGCTGGTGACTAATATGGCGGCCTCACTCCTTTCTCTTGACGAACTTGTGTCCGCCACCGGGGGAATCCTCCTTTTGGGAGGGACGGACTTTTCGTTTTCATCCGTGGCCACCGACAGCCGGAAGGTGGGGACGGGGACCCTTTTTGTTCCCCTCATCGGCGAAAAGCAGGACGGACATGCCTATATCCCGCAGGCGATAGAAAAGGGGGCCTCTGCCGTCCTTATTGCGCTGGCGAACTACGAGAAGGATTCCTCCTTCTTCGTTGACCTGTCGGTCCGGCATCCTGCGGTTTCATTCATCGGGGTGGAGAACACCCTGCATGCCCTGCAGGCCGCCGCCGCCCGCTACGTGGAGAAGTTCCCCGGCCTCATCAGGATAGGCATAACGGGGTCCAGCGGGAAGACCACGACCAAGGAGATAGCCCGCTCCCTGCTCTCGCAGAAGTACCGCGTCATTGCCAACGAGGGCAACCTGAACAGCGAGACGGGCCTGCCCCTGTCGGTGTTCAACATCCGCGAGGGGCACAAGGTGGGCCTGTTCGAGATGGGGATGAACCGCAGGGACGAGATGAAGGAGATCTCGGCGGTCCTGAAGCCCCGTTTTGCGGTCATCACGAACATCGGAACGGCCCACATCGGGATCCTTGGGAGCCGCCAGGCCATCGCCGAGGAGAAGGCCCATGTGTTCGACCATTTTTCGGGCTTCGGCAGCGCGTTCATCCCGAAGGACGATGACTTCGCCTCCTACCTGGCGGAACAGGTGGAGGGCAAGGTCGTCTGGTACGGGGAGGGCCTGGTGGATGGCGTGCGCTTCGTACGGGACCGGGGGCTTGCCGGGACGGACTTCACGATAGACGGCCGGCCCGTCACCCTGACCCTGCCCGGCGCCTACAACTACAGGAATGCCCTCGCGGCCATAGCCCTGGCCCGCATGCTTTCGCTTTCCACCGACGAGATCGTCGCCGGCTTCGCATCCCTCAAGCCCCTGTTCGGCAGGTGCGAGCTCATAAGCGACCGGAACAGCGGCATTCGGATCCTCCAGGACTGCTACAACGCCAATCCGGATTCCATGGAGAAGGCGATAGGCCTTGTCGCCTCGGACGGAGACGGCGCTCATTTCCTTGCCCTTGCCGACATGCTGGAGCTGGGTGAGGCCTCGCTGGAATCCCACCGCCGGGTCATCTGTGCCGCGCTTGATTCCGGGGCCACGGTGGTGCTCGTGGGACCCCAGATGGCCGCCGCCCTGGAGAGCCTCCGGGCTGAACGGGCCGATGCGCAGGATGCCGTCTGCTTCCCGGACGGCTCCGACGGGTCCATCGCCAAGGCCGCCGGCCTGCTCAAGGAACGGATGCGGCGGGGTGACGCGCTCCTCGTGAAGGGGTCGCGCGGCATGGCGCTGGAGCGGCTGACCGCCCTCCTTACCGCTGATGCGGGAGGGAAGGATGGCTGATTTCTCCTTCAGGGCCGACCGCCCGGTGGACTCCTACGGCAAGAGCGATATCTTCTTCATCATCTCGGTCCTCCTGCTCTGGGGCCTGGGAATCTTTACCCTCTACATCTGCACGCCCTATACGGCGGAGCGGCTGTTCGGCGACCGCTACTACTTCGTGACCCGGCAGCTGGTCTGGTCCGGCGTGGGCCTTTGCCTCATGGTCTTCTTTGCCTCCGTGAACATGAAGCTCATACGGAAGATGCTGCCCTTCATCGTGATGGGGACCCTCTTCCTCTGCCTCCTGGCCTTCATTCCGGGAATCGGCAGCAACAGGAAGGGGGCGTCGCGCTGGATCTACGTGGCGGGCCTCTTCACGATACAGCCGTCCGAATTCGCCAAGTTCGCGGTGGTCCTCTTCCTGGCGAACCTCTTTTACAAGCAGCGGAAGGAGGGCCGGAAGGACTTCTACTATCCGCTGGCAGGCCTGTTCATCTTTGTCGTGGTGATCTTCCTGCAGAAGGACTTTTCCACCGGGGTGTTCATCTTCCTCGTGGGCTGCATGATGTTCTTCGTCTGCGGGGCCAGGATGACCTGGTTCCTGCCGTTCATGCTGCTGGCCATTCCCGCCATAGCCCTGATGGTCAGCATAGAGCCCTACCGCCTGAACCGCGTCATAGCCTTCCTGCATCCGGAGGAGTTCGCCATGACGAGCGGCTACCAGGAGATGGCCTCCAAGCGCGCCATAACGGCCGGAGGTTTCTGGGGCAGCGGCGTGGGCGAGGGCCTTTCCGAGGTGTTCAAGATTCCGGAGCTGCAGGCGGACTATATCTTTGCGGGCTGGGCGGAGTCCATGGGGCTTTTTGGGGTGACGGCATATTTTGCCCTGCTCCTCTTCTTTGCCTGGCGTGGTTCTCTGATTACGCTGGGCTGCGAGAACGCCTTCGCCGCCTATGCGTCGTTCGGCTGCGTGTGCATGGTGTTCCTCCAGTCGCTCCTGAACTGTGCCGTCGTGTGTGGGGCGGCACCGACGACCGGAATGCCGCTTCCCTTCTTTTCTTCGGGAGGTTCGTCGCTTGTGGTGACCTTCTGCATGTGCGGCTTTGTGATAAATGCCTCGCATGCTCCGCCCGATGATGAGTATGGGGGCGTGAACGTCTTTAATCTGTAGGGTGTGCGGAAAACGATTTAAAGGTTTGAGGGGATATATAAAAAATGAGTGGAGTGGTTGGAGTAAAAAGAGGGGCTGCGGGCAGCGCCAGGAGTATGGACTTCCTTCTTGATTCTTCTTCCGGGCCTTCGGCGGCTTTCGACACGAAGGTGAAGGAGGCGAAGAAGGACCCCAGGATAACGATCGCCAAGATAGTCGTGCTCATCCTCCTGGTCCTTCTGGGCCTGGAGGCGGTGGTCTATACGATGGTGATTCCCTGCCTGGCCCCGGTGAAGGTGCAGTTCTCCGGGCTCAAGACCGTCCCGTCCTCCCTCCTGATGCAGAAGCTCGAGGACATGGGGACCGTGACCTGGATTGAATTCGACTCCGGCAGGGCCGTGGACGCGCTCAGCTCCTTCTCCTGCATAGAGAGCGTCAGCGTGGACAAGGTCTTCCCGGACAGGGTCCTCATAAACATAAAGGAGCGCGAGCCGGTCGCCAAGACGATTATGAACATAAATGGCCGCTCCACAACTGTTCAAATCTCTGAAAATGGTGTAGTAT
>CAMJAJ010000085.1 GCA_946403565.1 uncultured Treponema sp.
GGCAGCTACCTGGCTGAGTTCCTGTTGGAAAAAGGCTACGAGGTACATGGCACCATCCGCCGCTCGTCAGTAGATTTCCGCGAACGCATTGCCCACTTGGAGGGTAAGCCGCATTTTCATCTTCACTATGCCGACCTCGGCGACTCCATGAGCATTCTGGGTGTCATCGGCAATGTGAAGCCCACAGAGATATACAACCTTGCAGCCCAAAGCCACGTACAGGTCAGTTTCGATTCCCCGGAGTTCACGGCTGATGTCGATGCCGTGGGCGTGCTCCGTGTGCTGGAGGCTGTACGTCAGTTAGGACTGACTGACAGCTGTCGCATCTATCAGGCCTCCACCTCAGAGCTGTACGGCAAGGTGGAGGAAGTGCCGCAGAACGAGAACACGCCGTTCCATCCCTACTCTCCCTATGCTGTTGCCAAACAGTATGGCTACTGGATTGTCAGGGAGTACCGTGAGGCCTACGATATGTATTGCTGCTCAGGCATCCTGTTCAACCACGAGAGTGAGCGTCGCGGAGAGACTTTCGTCACCCGCAAGATAACACTGGCTGCGGCCCGCATCAAGCAGGGTCATCAGGACAAGTTGTACTTAGGCAATCTCGGTTCGCTGCGCGACTGGGGCTACGCCAAGGACTACGTGGAGTGCATGTGGCTCATCCTGCAGCAGGACAAGCCTGATGATTTCGTCGTCGCGACGGGCGAGCAGCATTCCGTCCGCGAGTTCTGCGAGCTTGCCTTCAGGGAGGCCGGTATAGAGCTGGAGTTCCGGGGCGAGGGCGTGGACGAGAAGGGCTACGACAAGAAGACCGGGAAGGTCCTCGTTGAGGTGGACCCCAAGTATTTCCGCCCCGCCGAGGTGCAGACCCTGCTCGGAGACCCGACCAAGGCCAAGAGCGTGCTGGGCTGGAACCCGACCAAGACGCCCTTCAAGGAGCTGGTCCGCCTCATGGTGGCCCACGACATGGAGTACGTGAAGAACGAGCGGACGATTCATTCCCGCTGAGCGCGGTGGGCTTCCATCTATACTCATCTATACTATCGATATTATAGAGGGCTTTCTATGGAAAAGACATCCAAGGTCTACGTCGCCGGGCACAGGGGCCTGGTCGGTGGGGCCATATACAGGAATTTGCAGGCGAAGGGCTATACGAACATAGTCACGAGGACCCACTCTGAGCTTGACCTCTGCTGTCAGGCGGCGGTGAACGACTTCTTTGCGAAGGAGAAGCCCGAGTACGTGTTCCTGGCCGCCGCCCATGTCGGCGGAATCGGCATAAACTCCGAGCACCCCGCGCCCTTCATCTATGAGAACATGATGATAGGGTTCAACATCGTCGAGGCTGCCCGCCGGAACGGGGTGAAGAAGCTGATGAACCTGGGCTCCACCTGCATCTATCCCAAGATGGCCCCTCAGCCGCTTGAGGAGAAATCCCTGTTGACCGGCCCCCTTGAGCCGACCAACGACGCCTACGCGATGGCGAAGATTTCGGTGATCAAGCTCTGCCAGAAGTACAACTTTGAGTACGGGACCAACTTCCTCTCCGTCATGCCGACCAACCTCTACGGGCCGGGTGACAACTACGACCTGGCGGGAAGCCACGTGCTGCCCGCGATGATCCGCAAGTTCGACGACGCCAAGAAGAGCGGCAAAGACGAGGTGACGCTCTGGGGTGACGGCAGCCCTCTCCGCGAGTTCCTCTACAGCGAGGACCTTGCGGACGCGGTCGTCTATCTGATGGAGAAGTGCGATGCCAAGGACCTGCTGCCGGAGAGCTTCGTCAACGTCGGCTCGGGAAAGGAGCATACGATAGCCCAGCTGGCCGCGATGGTGCGCGACGTGGTCTACGCCGATGCCCCCGGCAGGGACTGCCGGATCGTCTGGGATTCGTCCAAGCCCAACGGGACTCCCCGGAAGCTCTGCGACGTGTCCAAGCTCAAGGCCCTGGGCTGGGAGGCGAAGATGCCACTGGAGAAGGGCCTGGAGCTCAGCTACCGCGACTACCTTGCGGGCGGCGGCAGCCTGACCAAGCGGCAGTAGCCCGCGTGCTGGCTGCCTGTCGCAGCGGCGGGTCCGCTTGTCTTTTTCCCCTGCCTGCGGTATAATGGCGGAAAATTCAAGCGTAAGCCTGTTCGGAAACCTCAGGTTCTGAGCAGGTCTAGTCTTCTATATAATAGAGAATAAGAGAGAGGGGAAGCTATGCCTTTGAAGCTGATCGGCTCATTGATCGTGGCCGCGATTGCGGCCCTTTTTACTGGATACAACCTGGGCAACCGCTGTGATGTCTGGATTTTCCATACCTTCAAGGATGTTCCCGTCGCATTCACCATCATCGTATCCCTGATAGCCGGGGTCGTGATAACCTTGCCCTTTACCTTCGGGAAGAACGCTCCCCGCAAGCCCACCGAGAAGGATATGGCCCTGCTCAGGAAGGCCCAGCGGAAGGAGGCCCGTCAGAAGGTGAAGGAGGAGAAGCGGGCCGCGAAGGAGGCCAGGCAGGCGGAAAAGGAGAAGGCCAAGAAAGAGGCCGAGTCGTCCGCCGCGGCTGACGCTGCCCAGCCGACGACCGTCGTATACCAGGAGTCAAGCATAAGCCCCTCGTCTGCCGAGTAGGAGGGGCCGGCGCCTTTCCGTCCTACGGGCACGCAAAGCTTTTTTCTGTTTCGTAAACCCGACCTCCCAAACTGCCGACAATGTAGCAGAAGCCCGTTCCAAGGTACGGCGATATACGCCGACGGCTTTTGGACCAGGCTTCTCTGCCTGTCATGGAAAAGATTGTTCGTGTGCTGCTCGTTTTCATGTTGCTTTCCTCCCCATGCATACCGCTGTATGCAGCTTCCCCAGACGAGGGGGAAAAGTCTGCCTTGACCCTCCGTGCCAACGCCTTGCAGAAGGAGAACGTCAGGGAAAGCCTGAGATACCTGACCAGCCATATAGACCTCGCGAAGAACGACTCCGAGCGGCGGTCAATCCTGTATTACACCGCGACCCTGCAGGAGTCCCTGGGCCAGTTCGTGGCCGCCTCCTCCAGCTATGCCACCGCCGCTTCCATAGAGGCGGAGAATGCCCAGGGGATGCCGGCGGCGAGCAACGCCGAGCTGTACCTGTATGCGGCCCGGTCCAGCTTGGAGGCATGCGACTTCCAGAGCGCGGACTCCTACCTCGACGCCTCCCCGGTCAACTCCTCCACTGACGGACGGCTGATTGCCCGGAAGCGGCTCCTGTCCGCATGGAGCGCCCTCTGCAAGGCGAGCGACTACAACGAGGCGAAGGGGGTCGTCGCCAACCTTGAGGAATTTGTCGAGGACGGAAAGCTTGCCGACATACGCTGCAACGTCCTGTTCACCCTCTGGTACGTGACGGAGGACGGGAAGTGGCGGGACATCCTGAAGCGGGACTACCCCCGCAGCCCCGAGGCCGCGATTGCGAGCGGAAACGGCGTCGTCATGGCCATGCCCTTCTGGTATTTCATGCCCCGCTCCTCCCTCTACGGGGGGACGGCGGACAGGCAGGAGATGCGGCCTGCTGCTGGCCCGGAACAGACGGCGACGCAGCCTGCTCTGGAACCGGCCCCGGCAAAGCCCGCCTCGGTGCGGGAGCAGATAGGCTTCTTCCGCGAGCGGGAGAACGCCCAGAAGCTGGTGGACCGGGCCGCCCAGAGCGGCTTTACCGCGTACTATTACAGCGAGGTCCGTTCGTCCGGCACCGAATACTATATCGTCGTCGTCGATGAGGACGAGGGCGGAACGATGGGAAAAAAGTTACGAAACGCAGGTTTTGATTGTTATCCAGTAAAGGAATGAGCCAGTTGCTTTGGCAGCTGGTATCAGGATGCAGGGTGTCTTGAGGGAGCGGTCGGTGCTGTTTTAGGCTGACCGGGGAACTTTTCCGCGCCTCCATTAAGGATTGACCTTGCGTTGCCGATTATAAAAAATGAAGGCGACCGCGAATTTAGTTTGGCCTTCGAGGGGATACCATGATAAGACTTTGCCGGCATAAAACACTAATCCTGTCTCTTCTTCTGACGGTGCTCGCGATGTATTCGGCCACAGCCGCCGCTATCTCCTTCCAGGTGGTTCAGCATGATTCCTCCCAGGACAAGCTCCGCTCGTCCTCTTCCGTCCTGGAGACGGCCCTCTTTGACTGCTTCTTTGATGCCGGGTACGTGACGACCAATATGCCGACCGCGATCTCCTATTCCAAGGAGGAGGATGAGGACATCTTCTTCCGTTCCCTTGCAGACTCGCGGACGGGCTTCTGCAACTACCTCGTTATGATCGTCATCGAGTATAACGGCAATTCGTCGAAAAATCCCGATGCGGTCCTCCTCAGCAACATACGGTCCGTCAGCTGGATCGTCTACGATACGGCGAGCGAGTCCCTGCTGGAGAAGGGTGAGCGGGCGGTCGGGAACGTTCCCGACAAGTCCAACAATATCCGTGGGGTAAAGTCTTTGGCCAAGCAGCTTTCGGTGGACATCAATACCGCCATGGGGAAGAGATAGGGTTTTACTATGAAGAGGATCTTTGGCTTATTCTTATTTCTGTGCGTCGCGATTTCTGTCTTTGTGTATGCCGTCGAGGTCAAGGACGGCTACCTCTATGGCGACCTTTCCATTGCCTACAACAATGAGCTGCCGTCGGGTCTCTTTGCCAAGTCCAGAAACTATCTGCCTGGCGATACCCTCCGCATAAGCAATCCCTTTACCGGTGAGGAGATAAACGTCCTGAACCTCAGCACGCTGGATGAGGACGGTGATACCGTCCTCATGCTTACGACCGAGGCCGCAAACAAGCTGGGAATTGACTTTAAGGAGCCGCTCTACGTGCGCGTCAGTCCCAGGACGAACGATTTTGACGAGATAGCCGCGGGGTCGGCCATGCTGACCCATAACAAGAATGCCCCCGTTCAGGCGGGGGATACGGCTGTTGCTTCCGTTCCCACGGCGGAGTCGCCGGCCAAGCCCGCTCCGGTCCAGGAGCAGCCGCCTGTTGCCTCTGCCCCGGTCGTGGCCGAGCCCGCCCCGGTCCAGGAGCAGCCGCCCGTTGCCTCTGCTCCGGTCGTGGCCGAGCCGAAGGTGGAGCCGCTTGCCGATTTGAGCGTCCTTTCCGAGGAGCCTCCTGTTGCCAAGGCCCCGCCTGCCGAAACGCCCAAGGTTCCCGAGAAGACCGAGAAGCCGGTGGCGGAAAAGCCTGCGGCTGAAAAACCGGTGGACAAGAAGGAGCCTCCGAGCGAGTTTGCCGAGGAGACCTTGGTCAGCCAGGGGAAGGGAAAGAAGACCTCCACGACCGTCACGACGGTCTCCGAGACGGTGACGACCGCCCCTGCCGCTTCCGACGATGGCGGCAAGGTCGAGGAGGTCGCCGTCCGGAACAAGAAGAAGAAGGCTGCCCCTGCAAAGGCGGACAAGCCGCTGGACGTGTACGAGGAGCGTGTCCAGCCTGCGCCCGTGGCCCAGCTGCCGAAAGAGCTGAAGGGTGAGGAGCCGGCCGTTGAGCTGCCGGTCGCCGTTCCTGCGCAGGCGGGAAAGGCGTCTCCGTCGGATGAAGAGCTGCTTGAGGTCGTGGAGCAGGGCTTCACGATTCCCTCTTTGAACTCCGGGAACTCCGGCTCCGTGGCGGATGTCATTCCCGTCATAACGGAGGAGAGCGTGAAGCTTGCCTCCAACGGACTCAAGGAGGTTCCGTCGGCACGGCTTGCCGTTGAGGAGTATTCCGTTGCTTCGGCCGGCGATGACGTCGTCTACGAGTATCCCCAGACCCGGTCCACCCCCAAGGCGGACGCTTCTGATGAATTGATAAAGGAGCTGCCTGTTTCCTTTGAGCCGGCCCCCGTGCAGGCAGTCGAGCCTGTGGCCTCGGACCTGCTTCCCGCCGTTCAGGCCGAGCCTGTCGTCCAGCCGGAACCGGTGGTTGACGCTGTCACGATGGCCGAGCTGCCTCCTGCCTCGGAGCTGCCGCACGTTGCCGAGCTTGCCCCGGTGGACAGCCCGGTCCAGGCGTCCGATGCACTTTCCTCTGTCGATGCTGCCGTACTGGTTGAAGAGCTTCCTGCGGTCAGCGCGGTGCCTGTCGCCCAGTCCATCACGGCCCCCGTGTCCCCGGTGGAGGAGCTTGCCTACGTGGAGCCTGTTTCGCTCCCCCCCATGGCGGCGGTGGAGACGGCATACAAGGGGCCTTCTGTCCAGGGTGAACAGAAGAAGCCTGCCGTAGCGAAGGCCAAGGCCGAGACTCCTGCGAAGGAGGAGAAGAAGCCCGCCGTAACGAAGGCCAAGGCCGAGACTCCTGCGAAGGAGGAGAAGAAGCCCGCCGTAACGAAGGCCAAGGCCGAGACTCCTGCGAAGGAGGAGAAGAAGCCCGCCGTAACGAA
>CAMJAJ010000086.1 GCA_946403565.1 uncultured Treponema sp.
GCGGACGGTAAAATACGGTTCGACATTCCGGCAGTTCCTACCGGCTCCTCCGTCACCGTCAAGATGGACGTGGAGAACGCCGCCGGGGTCGTCTTCCGGTCGGGCACGGAGGAAAAGACAGTCAAGGACGGTGACTCCGCATTCGCGCTGACCCTCAGGTCCTTGATAGACCGGACGATCGAATATACCGGAAGCAGCGACATCCAGGTGGATGTCATTTCCAGCGGCAACGAGACGATTTACCTGACACTGAAGGATTATACGCTTACCACGCCTTCATCCAGCTCCGCATTCGCGATACGCAACGATTATCCGGGTACCGTCACGACCGTATACGTGGACATCCAGGGGACGGTCAGACTCACTGCGGGCAACCACGGGGGCTTCAAGCTCTGCACGACATCTGGTACCTGGGGAGGCAGCATACATGTCATCTTCGTCTCCAGCTCGTCGGGCAGCCTGGAGTTCTCCTCCTCCTATTCGTGGATTCCCAGCATGCAGGTCGAATGGATGGAAGAGGGGAGCTTCACGGTGATGGACGGCTGCACGGTCTCCGTCATGGAATCCGGCACACCGGCTGGCAGGTCCCCCTACACGGACTGGGATGCGTTTGTATCCGCCGCACTGGACAGCAGCAATTATTCATCAAGGTTCTCCATCAGCAGGGAATAGCGCCTTCCGCAGGGACCGGGGAATTGAAAAAAGCCCCTAAAGGCCATATAGTGGTGGTATGAATAAGGATACAGCAAAAACCACCCCGAAGAACGGCAGCCAGGTAAAGCCTGTTGGCAGGGACTCGTCTCTGGAGCTGCTGAGGATATTCGCCATGTTGCTGGTGGTCGCCTCCCACCTGGCCTGCCACTCGATGGGCAACGGCTGGAAGATGTGGGAGCTGCCCTTCAGCGCGAACCAGGCGTGGTCCATCGCGCTCGGGCGCTGGGGCAACTTCGGCGTGGAGCTGTTCGTCATCCTCTCGAGCTATTTCATGTGCGACCGGCAGGGGATCCGCAGCAGGAAGGTCTTTGACCTGGCCTTCCAGACCGTGACGACCTGCGTCGTCTTTTTCTTCTTCATCCGCCTGACGGGCCTGAACATGGTGGGCAAAAAGGCCCTGCTGGAGGAAGTCCTGGAGCTTTTCACCAGCCAGAACTACTGGTTCATCCCCGCGTACATCGTTTTCTATGCCATGATTCCGTTTCTGCAGCGGGTCTCCACGAGCGGGAAGGGCATTTCGTTCCGGGTCGCCGTCGTCTGGACCGTCCTCTCCCTTGTGTTCCGCTTCTATCAGGGCTACTGGACTCCCTTCTTTGGCCGGGTGGGGCAGTTTGCCTACCTCTACTTCATCACCGCCGCCCTCAAGGAGGCCGAGGAGGCCGCACGGGCGAAAGGCAGGAAGGGGCATTTCGTCGCCCGCCATGCGGCCCTGGGCACGCTCGTCTGCTATGCCCTCCTGGTTTTCGAGCACTGCTATTCCCGCTGGCGCAGTACGAACGGGCTGGGGCCTTTCACCTTATATGTCGATGACTTCCTGACCCTGTATCTGGAGTTCAGCCTCTTCTACCTGTTCAAGCGGCTTCCGGTCGGGCAGTCCCGCCCCATCAACGCGCTGGCGGGGACGGTGTTCGGGGTCTACCTGCTCCACGAGAACTTCCTGTGGATGAGCTGGAAGGACCACGAGCTGTTCTCTATCCTCTGGGACCAGCTGCTGCAGGCGGGCGCCTGGTACGGACGGCCCCTCTTCCCTGTCTACTATGTGTGCGCCACGCTGCTTGTCTTTGCCGCCTGTGCCGCCGCCGAATTCGTCCTTGCCTGGCTGCGCCGTCTGGTCCTGTCGCGCTGCAGCTGGCTGGACGCCCTGTGCGACCGGATTGACCGCTGGTACAGGGGCGAGGCGGCTTGATTGGGCTGGGCGTGCTGAACGGGGCGGAGGCAGTTTGCAATTCGGGCGAGGCGGCCTAGTCCCGGAAGGGCTTCCAGTGGGCCTCGTCCGCGAAGGCGAGCATCGGGGAGTCGCCCGAGCTGTCCCCGAAGGCGATGAGCCGGTAGTCCTGCCTGTTCGGGAATCGCGCCTCAATCCTCCGCACCTTCTCCTGTCCCTTGCAGTTGGCCCCGACGAATTTCCCCGTCAGCAGTCCGGAGGCGTCGAGTTCCGGAACGGTCGCCTCCACCGCCACGCCGTCGAGCCCACATTCCGCGAGGAATGAGGCGATGTAGTTTCCGATGCTCGCGCTGACGATGAGGACGTGGTTCTCCCGGCTGACGTCCTGAAGGAAGGCAATTCCTTTCTCCCGCAGCAGGGCCTTGTTCGCCCGCGCGAAATCGGCGCACATGCGGTCGAACTCCCCGAGCGGCATGCCCTTGAAGCATCTGGTGAAAAGCCGCTCCTTGCTTTCCTGCAGGCTGATTTTATGGAGGACCGTCGCGATGACGCTGGGCACAAGGAGCAGGAGGAAGCGGGCCAGCCGGGCATGGCCGACGGCATAGTCCAGGAAGGCGAAGAATGTGTCCTTCGTCGTGAGCGTACCGTCGAAGTCGAATGCGTAGACGGTCTCTGTCGTGCGCGTGTCCATGGCAGGTCGGCCCCTACAGGCCAATCGTAATCAGTTCGTCGGTTATGAACCAATGCAGCCAGGGGATGGGGACGAGCATCAGTACGATGAACAGCACGATCAGGATTCCGACGTAGGCCATGAGGGCCTTCTCGTGGTAGAGCTTCTCGGGCTTCTGCACCGCGGAGTCTTCCTTGAACGAAAGGTAGAAGTAATAGCAGAAGAGGCCCATGAAGGCCGGAATGAAGAGGATGAGCTCGATCCGGTATTTCAGCAGGAAGATGCCGATGAAGAACACGGAGCACAGCGCGTAGAAGAATGCGCTGATCAGCAGCGACTTCTCCGTATAGTACATGAACGATTTCCGGTAGAGCTTGGCAATCTCGGCGTCTCCAATCATCCTGAATTCCGCGAAGCGTTTTGTCGCCATGAGGAAGGCCCCGCACATCCAGTAGCCCAGGACGATGCTGACCGGCGGGAGGGTGGTGTTGGAGACGATGGCCCAGCCCAGAAGGAGCCGTATCGCGTTGTTCACTGATTCGGAGAGGACGTCCAGGATGGGGATGTCCTTTGTCCGGATGGGCTTCACGTTGTACAGGAGCCCCATGACCCACAGGGCGGCGACGTATATAAGGAACATTTTCCCGACGAAGAAACCCGTGCAGAATCCCGCCACGGAAAGCACGCCCCAGAGCGCCCACACGATTCCGCCCTTCAGGCCCTCGGTGACGGCGGTCCGGTTCTTCTTGGTCGGGTGGAAGCGGTCGAATTCCGCGTCGAGCCATTCGTTGATGCTGTAGTTCGCCGATGCTATCAGGCAGGTGGAGACGAATCCCAGGAGGAAGCCCGCGCCCATTCCCGACAGGTCCGCGAGGCTTTTGTGGGTGAGCAGTAAGGCCGCCACGCTCCCCGGGACGATAAACAGCTGCTTGATCCAATGGTCTGGACGCATGATTCGTATGTACTTGTTCATAGCTCTACCGTTGTTCTTAGGAACGATAGCAGAAATCCCGGAAAATTGCTAGGGGCGGGCTCCGGCCTGCCGGGCGGCTGAAAGTGCTCTGGGCGGGCTCCGGCCTGCCGGGCGGCTGAAAGCGCCCAATCCTTGACACTGCAAGATGGTGTACGGTACACTGAACGGACTATATGGAACAGATGAAGAAAAGCAGATTTGGTCGGCTCGTTTGCCTGGCCCTCGGTGCGGCCGCGGTCTTTGCCCTCCTTCTGCTTCTGCCGCCCGTGCAGTCCCTTGTCATAGGGGCCGGAGAAAGACTGAAGGGCAGGGGCCTGGACCACGGGCATTGGCATACGGCCCTGTCGTCCTTCGCCCTGTGCGTCCTCCTGTTTTCGGCGCTGGCCTTCGCCCTGCTTTCGTATGCGGGAAGGTTCAGGGGCCTGGGCGAGATGGCCGGCCGCATAAACGAACGGCGGGTAAAGGGCCTGTACGTCGCGGTGTTCTTCTTCATGCTGACCCTCCTGGGTGCCGGCGCGTACATAACGGACGGGCATGACTGGGGCGACGACTTTGCCGAGTACATCATGCAGGGCATCTCCATCGCGGAAGGCAGCTATGCGACGGAGCACGTCACGAACACGCTTTTCTTCATATACCCGCATGGGTTTCCCCTGCTGATTGCGGCGGTGTACAAGCTCTTCGGCTTCAACCTGCTTGCGTTCAAGATGGTCAGCGTCATCATGTATGCGGTCTTCGTGGCCGTATTCTTCCTGTACTGTGATGCCCGCCTCAAACGGCTGACCGCCATCGCCGTCAGCTTCCTCTTTGCGTTCAGCCCCTGCCTGTACAAGCTGCTGGACTGCATCCTGTCCGACACGGCCAACCTGCTGTTTACGTTCGTCAGCCTGTACTGCATGGCCCGCTTCTTCGGCGGCTTGCAGGGGGGCAGGAAGCTGGCCTGCGCCCTGGCAATCGGCTTCTTCTCCTTCTGCGCCTATATATGCCGCGACAGCGGAATCGTGCTGCCGTGCACCTTCGCCGGCATGCAGGTCCTGCACTTCTCTGGATGGCTTGCCGGAGGGCGGAAGGGCAGGACGGACCTGCGGGGCATCCTTGCGAACGTCCTTCCCTACATCGTCTTTTTCCTGCTCAGCTTTTGGGTGAACGACATCCTCTTTGCTTCGCCCGGGCGCAAGCAGACGGACCTGTTCCGCTACCTGAGCCTCCTCAGCATCTTTTCAAACTGCACGTATTATTTCGGCCTCATCGCGGAGTTCTTCTACCCGCGCTTCATCTGGTTTGCCGTATTCACCGCTATTTTCTGGGCGATGGTAAAGACCGCCCGCCAGGACGGCGTCCTGCTCGTCTACTTCCTGGGGGTAATGGGCCTGTACATCATCTGGCCGATCGGGCAGGGCATCCGCTACATCGTCTCAGCGCTGCCGGTCCTCCTGTTCTTCGGCGGGCGGGCGGTGGAGCTGCTGCATGGCTCCACGGACGGCGGTGACGCACAGGCTCCGCGCCCCCTGTTCGTGTTCACGTTCAAATCCTACGCGCTGCTTGCCGCCCTGTTCTGCATAAGCTCCCTCTCCGTATGCCTGGTCGCCGGCGTGCGGAACTGCATGTCCGGCAGATACCTTGCCAACGGCAGCTATACGAAGGAAGCCCTGGAGATGTACCGCTATATCGACACGAACGTTTCGGATGAGTCGAGCGTCTTCTTCTTCAAGCCTCGGGTGCTGCACATGACGACCGGGAACGCGGCGGTCTGTTTTCAGCTTGACTCAGAGCATGCCCGGGACGCGGGCTTCGACTACTACCTGCATACCTTTGACCACGGCTACGGCCAGCTGCTTACGGACGAGCAGGCCCGCGCGGACTCGTTCAGGCTTGGCGGCGGCGAGTTCAGCTGCGTCCACGAGAACGGGAGCATGAAGCTCTTCCGGCGGACAAAATAGGAGGGGTATCTCCATACTGCCCCTCCCCCGTTCCTTATCTGCCTTTCCGCTCCTTATTCCTTACCTGCCGCCCTGTTCGCCGTCCCGGTCGTCAGAGCGTTCGTACACGAGCACGTCGTCCAGACGGATGATGTCGCTGGCCTTGGCGTAGCGTCGCCTGCCGTCCCGGTACACGAGCAGGATGCGGATGTCGCTGTCGCGTTCTATGGCGGACACCGTCCTGCCTATCCACGCGCTGTCCAGGTTCACGATGATTTCCTCCAGCCGGAGCGAGCGGTCGTTAAGCGGGTTGGAGACGTTCGTATATTCTTCCACGAAACCCGCCGACAGTATACCGGTCGGAATAGCGACCGTCAGCACGCCCAGCATGCCGATGATGATTCCCATAATGCGCCCCGTCGTCGTCACCGGATAGATGTCGCCGTAGCCGATTGTCAGCAGGGTGGCGATGCTCCACCAGATGCCGGAAAAGGCGTTGTTGAACACGTCCGGCTGCGCGTCCTTCTCCGCGCTGTAGATGCAGAGGGATGAGGCGAGCATGAGGATGAACAGGATGAAGAAGGAGAAGGTGAGCTGGTTCTTCTTCTTGTAGATAACGTCACGGATGACGTAGAAGGAGTCGTAGTAGGCGTTGATCCTGAACAGGCGGAGAATCCTGACCACCCGCAGCATCCTGAACGCGATGAAGCCTTCCAGAAAGTAGATGGGGAGTATTGTCAAAAGGTCAATCACTCCGTTGAAACTCCCGATGAAGTGGAAGCGGGAGGCGACCGGCCCGTCGTCCGGGTACAGGAAGTCCGCCGTCCAGATCCTGAGCG
>CAMJAJ010000087.1 GCA_946403565.1 uncultured Treponema sp.
TTTGTTAAGAGGCATGGGGACGCAAAAAATGGGATGAAAGACGTCTTCATGGAGCGGTTCCTTTCCAAGGAAATAAAACTTTCTACTGGCAATAAAACCCGTGTGTGTATAACTGTAAAAGAAGGGAGCGGCAAAAAATCCATTTATTCTATTGAGCTTATGCAACCAGCAACAGCGTTGAAGCAGGTTCAAGAAAAAGGGAAATAAAATAGGGCTCCCTCACGGGAACCCTGCCATGCCACCGCCTTAAAGGACTTACTTTGCATGGGGTTCTGGCTGCCAGGGCCAGTGCATCAGGACCGAACTTTTTAAAGAACGAGTTCCTAACATAGGTATTATAAATCTTGTTTTTGGATTTTGTCAATCGTTGTCCCTGCTCAAGGAGCGGGGCATTTCTTGTCAGGCAGAGGTGGGAATCCCGAGCTTGTTAATCAGGGATTCTTGCAGTGTCTGACTGAAATTGATAGAAGCCTTTTCCGCACGGGCGGAGAGCCATTCTGGAATTGTGACGTTTTTCCTCACGAATTTTCCGCTGTTTGATATATCGCCGGAAATATACGTAAGAAAATCCTTTCCGCTTGCATGAAGACTTGTGATTGCACTTGCGGCAGGAAGATTCCCACCTCTTTCGAGAATGGAAATTGCATAGCCCTCAAGGGCTTCCTTTGCGTTGTCCACAATTTCCAGCTCCGTATTCCCCTGCGAGAAGCAGCCGTCAAGGTCGGGGAATTCGCACCAGTAGCCGCCGTCCTCAAAATGACAGATTGCTGGATAGGTTATGTTCATATATACTCCTTGCGGGCTTTCGCCCGCACTGTTTTACTTTAGTCCCGCTTTCTTTAAGATTGCGTTCTCCAAGCCTTTTTTCATATCCTCCTTATGTACTGGGAGGGATATTGTCTGGTTACCTTTTACGAGGATGTGGTGGCTTCCTTTTACCCGGTCAAGCACCCATCCGTTTTTTTGTAAAAGGCCCAAAAGCTCCACGTCCTTCATACCTCTATAATAATGCGTATTGTGCGTATTGTCAATATTTCGCATTGCTCTTTTCCCTCCCAAAATGCCCGAGTGACTGTACGGACGGAGGATACAACCATGTACAGCATACTTATCAGGACGGGCGACAAGAGCTTTGTCTACTACACGAATCCGGACGGCCAGGCTTTTGCCGGAGACTCGGAGGCAGCCAGGGAGAAGGTCAGGGAGCTTCTTGCGACCTACCCCATCGGCAAGCTGGTGGTCGTGCACAACGTGACCATGACCAGCGACATCACTCTGACGGACGTGATTTGATGGACTGGCTCATAGGACTGCTGAACAGCCCCAATGCGCCTCTTGCCCTGTGCGTCGTCCTTCTGGTGTTCTTTGTTTGCGTCACGCTGTCCCGAAGGGGGCTTCTCGGCATACACACCAAGTATGTCACCATAGGGGCGACAAGCAAGGAGGATATGATAAAGCTGCACCAGAAGGAGGCGGCGTATCTGTTCATCATGTCGCTTGCGTCGAAAGTAGATGCTGACGGCAAGTTCAACGGCTACAAGACCAAGTACATCCTTGAACTTGTGTACGATGAGGTCATCGACTGGATTTTCCAGAACCACATGTCCAGCGATGATGAGTACGTCAAGATAAAGCAGGACAAGCTGCGTTCTGTCGTGTACAACGTGCCGGACCTTCAGGAGCAGTTCAAGACGCGGGAGTTCGCAGAGAGAATGGACAGATGGACGGCGGAGCTCATAGACAGGCTCATCAGAATCCGGAGCGTCTACTCCGGCAAGAAGTGGGAGGTCGTATGACAAGCCGCTACGAGGATTCCCAGCGCATCCTCTGGAACATGAAATCCGCCTGTTTCTTCCTCTCGCTCCTGTCCATAGCGGAGGAGTGCACGGGAAGGCAGGTCGATTTGCTGGACGCGACGAGGCACTGCAGGGGCAAAGGTTGGGTTGACGAGGAGTTCACCGTCCTGTATGACTGCAAAATCCTCGCGTGGCTGACCGGAAAGAAGGTCACCAAGGAAGTCGCGGACAGGCTGACCGTCGTGAAGGGCAACCAGTACACCATTGAAAAGTGGCTCTCGAAGGACGGGAAGTCCAACCACTTCCGCCGCCGCTACTTCGACGTATACGAGGGCAGCGTGACCGTCCGGGACGGAACGCGGATGTGCTACTATGTGTATACGGTAGGATGACAGGGGCCGCCGTCGCCATCGCCATCAGCCTGTTCTTTGTAATTCTAATCGCCATTTCGGCCTAGGAGGGGAAATATGGAATTGACAAGCTACATAGACGTCCCGGCAATCATTCAGATTGCCGTGTTCATGGTCGGCATCACCCAGCTGCTCAAGCAGTTCTTCGATGTCAAGCACAGGAAGCTCAAGATCCTGCTGACAATCCTTGTCGGCGTGGCGGGCGGTATCCTGCTGCATTTCCTTCCGACCTGGGTTTTTACGTCCCTGCTCGGAATCGCCGTGGGGGTCATCTTCTACGACAACGTGCTCAAGATCCTGGAAAAGCTCGTGAAGGGATTTGACCAGTGAGCGAGTGGCACAACGAGTCGTGGATTCAGTCGCCGCTGCTCATTCCTGCAATATGGGGAGTACTGCTTACCTGCCTTGCGGCAGCCGTCGCCTGGTTCATCGACGGCGTGAGGCGGTACGGCTACTGGCTCCACAAGGAAGGGAAGGATGGAGAAAGAGGAGATTGACAGGCAGCTGTCCGTAATCCGGAACGACCTTGCGCTCGGGCGGTTCGACGACAGGGAACTGGACATCCTTGCCAGCCTTTTGGAAATGTTCAACGACTACATCACGATTCACAGGAAGGAGATTGAGGAGGGATATGAAGGATGTCTCGGTTAGCGACACGATGCTTGCCTGCTTTCTTACTGCTCTTTGCGTTTTCTGTGTCACCCTGTTCGGGGCAGGCTGCCAGTCCGCACGACTACAGGGAGACGCTGGGGAAATTGTCGCTGGAAATGCACGGGCAGCTGGCAGACTTGAGGCGACAGTCCGAAGTCTTGACGACACAATTGGCGATAGCCGAGAACGACTTGAAATTGTCGCACGGGCAAGTGAGCGCATTGCAGACGGAATTGACAGAGCTGAATTCCTGTTTGGCGAGTACGAACAGGAAGTTGGCCGACTACTCGACGAAATTGACCGAATACGAGCTGAAGCTCAGGCAGAAGCAGAGGCTGATTCGCCTGGGGCTGGGGCTGATAGTCCTGTTCATTCTGGTGCGTATCGCCCTCGCCCTCCTTAAGCTCAAGTTCGGGATCAAGATACCCTACTGGGTGAACCTTATATTGTGAAGGAGTGGAATATGAAAGAAGCAAAGAAGGAGCCGGCCCTGCGCTCCCTCCCCGCCTCCGTGGAGGTGCGGGAGAAGGAGGACGGAGGCCGCATGATAGCGGGCGTGATACCCTACGACAAGAACTCCCAGGACCTGGGAGGCTTCGTGGAGGTGCTGCGCAAGGGAGTGTTCGACCGCAGTCTCAAGGACGGCGATGTGCGTTGCCTGTGGGGGCATAACACCCAGTACGTCCTTGGACGTGCGTCCGCCGGAACGTTCCAGCTGGAGAGCCGGGACGACGGCCTGCACTTCGAGTGCAGCCTGCCCTCCGCGACCTGGGCGACGGACCTTTACGAGAGTGTCAAGCGGGGCGACGTGCCGGGCGTGAGCTTCGGCTTCTACACCCTGCGCGACAGATGGACCCGGCAGGACGGCCAGCCCGCGCTCCGGGAACTTCTGGACGTTGACCTGCTGGAAGTCAGCGTCGGCGTGGCGTTTCCCGCCTACCCTGACGCAGGGGCGAGCACCCGGGCCGTCCTGGAAAATGCCGGAATCAGCGTGGACGGGCTTGCCTCCGCGCTGAAAAAGCAGAGTGACTGTATGGATGAGGAGGACGTGCGCTCAATCAAGGGCGTTATAGCGTCGCTCGAAAAGCTTTTGCCCGCTCCCAAGACTGAGCCGGACTCGCAGCCTGCTTACGACGGCAGGGCCCGCGAGCTGGACCTGCTTGAGGCGGAAACTTTGGACATAGGAGACTGACAGTATGGATTTCAGCAAGCTTTCCCTGCGGGAGAAAATCGACACCCGCGAGAACATCATCAAGCAGATGCGTTCGCTCAACGACAGCTGCAAGGACGACAAGGGCGAGGTCCGCGCCTTCACCGCCGAAGAGGACAGCAAGTACAAGGGCATGGCGGATGATGTCCGCGCCCTCACCGACCTCATCGCGAAGGAGAAGCGCGACCTGGAACTCAAGGGCTTCACCAACAACATTCCCGTTCCTGACGCAGGAAGCAAGGGTAACGGCAAGGATGTGCGCATGGCCGCGTTCCGTGACTACCTCCGCTCCGGACTCCCCGGCGTTTCCGCCGAGTCCCGCGCCGCGCTCGTCGTGGACGGGGACGGAGCTTCCGCCGGAGTGCTCGCTCCCGAGGAGCTGGTCCGCCAGATCCTCACTCCCGCCCGCGGGGAGCTTTCCCTCCTGGGCAAGGTGTACACCGTCCACCTGAGCAAGGCCGCCGGAATCGGGGTGCCCTACGAGGCCGCCGACGCTGACGATGCGGAGTGGACGACCGAGGTTCCCGCCAGCATCACGGACGAGTCCTCCCTGTCCTACGCGAAGCGCGAGCTGGGAGCCCATCCCCTGGTCAAGCTTGTCACCATCTCCGACAAGGCCGTCAAGACCAACGCCTTCAACCTGGAGGCCATCGTCGCCGACAAGGTGCGCTACAAGATGCAGGCGGCCCTTGAGAAGGCCATCATAACCGGAGACGGAGACGGAAAGCCGCTCGGCCTGTTCACCGCCGACGCGAAGGGAATCCCTGCTTCCGCCGACTTCACGGCCGCATCCGCAACGGCCCTGTCCGGTGACGACATCGTGAAGGCAAAGCGGTCGGTCAAGAGCGCGTACCGTGCCAATGGCAGCTGGCTCTTCCATCCGGACACCGTGACCAAGCTCCTGCTGCTCAAGGACAAGAACGACCAGTACCTCTGGCGCTCAGGCCTTACGGCATCCGACCCGGACATCCTCGACGGAGCACCCGTCATCGAGTCCGAGTTCGTGCCGTCCTCGATGGCGACGGGCCTGTACGTCGGCATGTTCGCCGACTTCTCCCGCTACTGGATGACGATGGTGGATTCCGTGTCCATCACCCGCCTGACCGAGAAGTACTACCCCTCCGTGGGTATCTCGGCCCTCGCCTACGCCGATGGACAGCCCGTCATGGCGGAGGCGTTCGCCCGCATCAAGATGGCGTAAGGAGGGGCGGCCATGGCAGAGAAGAACGCCAAGGCCGTGAGGGCCGTCTTCAAGGAAGACGTGTACTCCGACCTGGGCCGCCTCGCAAGGGGCGTGTCCTACGAGATTCCCGAGGCCCGTTTCACCGCCTGGGAGAAGGCGGGCCTGTGCTCCAAGGCCGACGGCAAGTCCGAAGGCGGGAAGCAGGACGGGGACGGAAAGAATGATGCCGAAGCCGACGGCAAGTCCGGCGGCAAGAAATAGGGGGCGCGGATGGCGTACATAACCGTTGACATGCTCGAGGAGTTCACGGGGAAATACCCCGAGGACGGCGCGTCCATGCCCGGGGTGTACGTCGCCTCGGCCCTGGACACCGTGGCGCGGTATCTGCGCTATGATCCTGAGCCGGGGGAACGCTCAGTCACCATCTGGGGCGATGGAACCGACACGCTCGTGCTTCCCGCCCCCGTGCTTTCGCTCATCTCCGTCAGGGTGAACGGGCGGGAGCAGGAACTTGACGGCTGGGAATGGCGCAAGAACTACCTTTCCCACCGCCTGGACTGCGGAGGGTTAGAGCTCTTTGACAGCATCCAGAAAATCGAGGTCTCCTTCATGGGCGGCCTTGACCCGGTGCCGGGCAAGGTCGTGACCACGGCACTCCAGCTTGCCTCCCTCTACTGGGAAAGCGCGGGCGGGAACCTTGCCGTGTCCAGCACGTCCTTTGCGGACGCGGGAACGAGGGTGTTCAACAACTTCCACGAAGACCGCTTCCTGGATCAGATAAACGAGTGGAGGATCTACAATGCCTAGCTTGCCCATCTGCGTAGAAGCCGACATCAATGCGGTGCAGGAAGCCTTGAAGGGCACGTCCAAGTCCATGAAGTCCATCCGCAAGCAGGCGCTGGGCATCGTCGGGCGGGTGACCGCCAAGGCGACGCGCCAGGCCGTCACGGCGACGACCACCAGACGCACGGGGGAGCTTGCCAAGGCATACGG
>CAMJAJ010000088.1 GCA_946403565.1 uncultured Treponema sp.
GCATCTTCGCCTGTCAGGGCGAAGGTGTCTCTCCAGCCCAGCCAACCGGATGTTTCTACGCAAGCAGGCTCTATTCCGGAAGCCTGCGGGAGGGGATGCAGTATAAGGATGCGCCGAACCCAGATATTCCTGACGGACTTCGACCCATTCGATGATGGCAAGGACGCCAGGAAGAAGAAGCGTATCAGCCCCGGTGGATTCTACCATCGGGCAATAATGAGGCTTGACGACGGCTCCGTATTCGCGGACAAACTCCAGATCCTCTTCTTCAACCTGAACGTTCCGGACGATGTGGACGAAGGCTTGAAAAAGGCCGCCAACTGGTGTAAATTCATCGCTGGGAGCACAGACCCCAAGGTTCTTGAGGCACTCGGGAATGACGAGGGCTGGAAGGAGGAATTCAAGATGGCGATGGACGCATACATGAAGGTCAGCGCGGAGGAGAAGGCGTGGGCCTACCACCTGTCAACGGACCGCGCAGAGGCGGACTACTGGAACGGCCTTCGTGCGAGCCGGGAGCAGGGGCGTGAGGATGGCTTAAAGGAAGGTCGGGAAGATGGTCTCAGGGAAGGAATGAGCAAAGGCATCGTGACCAGCCTGAAGAACCTCATCGCCAACACCGGCATGACGCAGGCGCAGGCAATGGACGCGCTGGGCATAGAGGATGCCGACCGTGACAAGTATGCCGCCATGCTGTCGTCATAGGCCGTGAGGTCCTAATCTAATGACATACTGAAACAGAGGCATCCTGCCTGGCGGAACCGCTATGGCAGGGTGCTTTTTTATTTCGCCCGTTAGCGGGGTGCTGTATCGACCGATAACGGAGTGCGTATCGGGTGTAGGGTTGTATCAGCATGGAGCTTTCCTTGGAACAACAAGGGAAGCAGTGGAAATTCCCCCAAGGATGTTTTTCAGGGAATAAAGAATAAGGTAGAAGAGAAAGCTTCACCAAAGGTGGAGGATTCCGTTTCCCCTGAAGTACGTAAGGCCGAACTGGAACAAAAATGGCTTGATGCAGGAAAGGTCGGTTATGATTATATGCCCTAGGGTACCACAGTAGAGGAGGTCCGACGGATCTATCCGAATATAAAAGAAACTGAAAAGCGTACCGCCTATGATGTTGAAATATGGAGTAGGGGAGAAAAAACGGATAAACAAAGCTGGGACTATGTGTTCTACAATGGAAAATTTTGTATGGGATATACCCGATGGGGGGATGGCCATTGGCAATCAGCTTAGATGCCTGCCGCCCCTGCAACCCTTGTTTTCCGCCCTCTTTTCTTGTAAACTAAGACAGGTGAGGATGTTTATATAGAAGACAACCGGAGGCAGAAATGAAAAAGTACATCGTTCTGGTCCTGCTGGCAATGGCGGCGGGGCTGCTTTTCGCAGTGGAAAACACGGATGCGTACTGGAGCAAGAAGCTCAAGAAGACCCAGGAGCAATGGATAAACACGACCGACGTGAAGGGACCGTTCTCCGACAACAGGGAGTCGCAGAACTACGAGACCATAAACGACGTGGTGCGCTCCTACCTGGTCCCCTTTGATGACGGCAGCATGATGATGGTGCAGGCGGACAGCTATCTGCAGGTCCGCTACCTGGACAAGGGCTACCATCAGACCGGCGAGCGCAACATCAAGCTGGAGCTGCCCATGTTCGGCGGTTTCTTCGTCTCCGAGCTGGACGGCTGCTACTATGTCATAACCGGCCAGAAGAACCCAGGCGACTCCGACAAGGTGGAGGTGGTCAGGGTCACCAAGTACGATTCCAAGTGGAACCGCAAGGCCGCCTATTCGCTGTTCGGCGGCAATACGAGCGAGCCGTTCGTCGGCGGCCTCAGCTGTACGGAACAGGACAAGCACCTCTACATCCGCACCGGCCACCTGATGTACAAGAGCAAGGACGGCCAGAAGCACCAGGCCAACATGGCGATAGACCTGAACAAGGAGACCATGAAGGCCGTATACACGATGACCGATGTCAGCAGCATCGGCTACAGCCAGTACGTGAGCCACTCGTTTAACCAGCTGGTCACGACCAAGGACGGTGTCATGGTCGGGGCGGACCACGGCGACGCATACCCCCGGGCCATCGTGCTCGGCAAGAACAAGCGCGCCCTGAGTGAGAGCGACGGGGGCAACGGCGAGTACAGCTACGTGAACATCTGCTCCATCCCTGGCTCGGTGGGCGACAACGACACGGGAACCTCGCTGGGTGACATCATGGTCACGAGCTCGCACTACCTGGTCGCCTATAACCAGGTCTATGACGAATACTTCACGAACAAGAGCAAGAAGACCCGGAACATCTTCCTGGCGACCGTGCAGGACAGCAAGAACGGGTTCGGCAAGCCCACCGTGCGGCAGGTGACCGACTATGCGCAGGGGATGGACCCGGCCCGTACCCCCCACCTGATTCAGTACGGAAAGGACAAGTACCTGCTCCTGTGGACCCGCCACACGACCATCTTCTACACCGCCGTGGACGGCAAGGGCAAGAACGGCGCGATACATAGCTTTGAAGGAAACCTCTCGGACTGCACGCCCGTCCTCTGCGGAGGCTACATCACCTGGTATGCGACCGGCAACTCCAAGATAACCTTCTACCGCATAGACCCCGAGCACATCGACTGGGGTTCGTCCCTCGTCCGTGGCGACGTGAAGTCCTCCTCCGCGGCTGTCGAGGACCTGGAGCCCGCGGCCCCCATCGCGCAGCCGGAGCCTGAACAGCCGAAGGTGGAGGAGAAACCGAAGGAGCCTGAGCAGCCCAAGGTGGAGGAGAAGCCGAAGGAGCCTGAACAGCCGAAGGTGGAAGAGAAGCCGAAGGAGCCTGAACAGCCCAAGGTGGAGGAGAAACCGAAGGAGCCTGAGCAGCCCAAGGTGGAGGAGAAACCGAAGGAGCCGGAACAGCCGAAGGTGGAGGAGAAGCCGAAGGAGCCTGAGCAGCCCAAGGTGGAGGAGAAGCCGAAGGAGCCTGAGCAGCCGAAGGTGGAGGAAAAGCCGAAGGAGCCGGAAAAGCCCAAGGTGGAAGAGAAGCCGAAGGAACCCGAGAAACCCCGGACGCCCCGCTCCGTGGACACGATGAACAAGGGAAAGGCCATCCCCTGCAAGAACTACGAGTACACGACCGGGGACTTCACGGTCGCGGACAAGTGCTACGTCTGGGATTTCTCCGAGTACATCGTCGAGCCCGGCCAGTACACGATTATGTTCAGCTGCCAGTCCAACATCGGCATCGTCATGTCCGAGGCAGCCGTGTTCGTTGACGGCAAGTTCTTTGCCCCCTTCAACGACATCAAGCGGATTGAGAAGTCGATGGACCTGTCCACCAAGAAGGGCAGCTTCACCTTCACCCTGCCCAAGAAGGCAAAGAAGGTGCAGCTGGCGGCGTATGTGCGGGTCGCCAAGAAGGGCAGCTTCTACGGTACGATAGACGTGATTCATGACCGGACGCTCATCATACCCCGGGGCAGGACCAAGCTCCTGTACGAGGAGTTCTCCGCCCGCAAGGACTTTGACCACGTGGTTTTCCCCGATACCCTGGTGGAGATAGGCCCCCACTCGCTGGAACGCACTCCCATGGTCAAGGTGGAAGTTCCCGGCACGATAAAGAAGCTGGGCGACTTCGCTTTCTTTGACATGCCCAACCTGGAGGAGATTGTCCTGCACGAGGGCGTGGAGGAACTGGGCGAGTACTGCATCAACCTGCGGGAATACCGGCCCGTCACGGTCCACATGCGGAACTGGGCGAGTACTGCATCCACCTGCGGGAATACCGGCCCGTCACGGTCCACATGCCGGATTCCATGTCCGTGTTCGCCCGCTACTGCGTGTCCAACAATTCGACCTGGATCCTGAACAAGGGCAGTAAGGCCGACGAGTATGCCAAGAAGCAGCGCTTCATCACGATTAAATACCTCAACGCGACCTATGCGACGCCGCCGACGGACGTGCAGCAGCCCCTTCCCCAGGAGGCGGTCATCCCGGCGGGGACGATGAAGAACTACGCCTACGAGACAGGGGACTTCACCACCTCCGATGCGAGCTATGTCTGGGACTTCTCCGCCTACGTCACGCAGGCCGGGCAGTACAGCATCCTGTTCAACCGCATCTCGGGGGCCTCGCTCGTCCTGTCCGACGCCGTCATACTGGCGGACGGAAAGCAGGTCGCCTCCATTCCCAAGTCCCAGACGGCGGACAACAAGAACCGCATCACGCTCAGCTTCAACCTGCCCTCTACCGCCAAGACGGTCCAGCTCAAGGCGACCGCGAAGATGGCCAAGAAGGGCAGCTACAAGGGGACGATCGACATCCTGCGAGGCTCCACGCTGGTCATTCCGACGGGACGCACCACGATAGAGCGGGAGGAGTTCAGGAAGCGGACGGACTTCACCGCCGTCGTGTTCCCGCCGAGCCTGACGGAGATAGGCAACAGCGCGTTCGAAGGCTGTGCCCTCAAGGCCGTGGACATCCCCGGCACGGTCAAGAAGCTTGACCGCTACTCCTTCTTTGCCTGCAAGTCGCTGACCGAGGTGAACCTGCAGGAGGGCGTCACCGAGATAGGCGAGTGGTCCTTCTGCGGCATCACGACCAAGTTGCGTATCGTCATTCCTTCCACGATAACCGAGTTCCCCGGCGGCGTGACCGAGAACATGGCCATCTGGGTGGTGTACAAGGGGAGCAGGGCCGAGGAGTATGCCAAGGGCATGAACTACAAGCTGGAGTACCGCTGATGGCAGACAAGGCGTTGTATCATGCCGTGGACATCGGCAGTGTCCACCTGGACGGGAACCTCTTTCTGGCCCCCATCGCGGGCTACAGCGACCGGGCCTTCCGCACCCTCTGCGTGGAATGTGGGGCGGCCCTCTGTACCACCGAGATGGTTTCGGCGGAGGCGCTGACCCGGGGCTCGGGCAAGACCGAGGAGCTCATGGCCCGGTCTCCTTCCGAGAAGACCTACGCCGTCCAGATATTCGGCGGAACTGCGGACGTGATGGCCCGCGCCGTCCCGCTCGTGCTGGAGAAGACCAGCTGCGAAATCATCGACATAAACGGCGGCTGCCCCGTCCCCAAGATAATCAAGAGCGGGGCGGGCAGCATGCTGACCAAGGAGCCGGACCGACTGTTTGCGATCGTGAAGGCCGTCCGCGAGGCGAGCGAGGCATATACGGCGGAGCACCCGGAGCGGGGCAGCATTCCCGTTACGGTGAAGATTCGGTCCGGCTGGGACGCAGAGCACCTGACCTGGAAGGAATGTGCCGCCGCCGCGCTGGAAGCCGGGGCCGCCGCAATCACGATCCATGCACGGACGCGGGCGCAGGGCTACGAGGGCAAGGCGGACTGGGGCATCCAGGGGCAGCTTGTTTCTTTCGTGGCGGGCCGCATCCCCGTGTTCGGCTCGGGCGACGCAAACAGCCCCGAGACCGCGCGGCGGATGCTGGAGGAGACCGGGGTGGACGCAGTGATGTTCGCCCGGGGCGCGATGGGAGATCCCTTCCTGTTCACGCGGACCAGGCAGCTGCTCATCGAGGGCGTGTATGCCGAAACAAGCCTGTCTGACCGCCTCCGCGCGGGCTTCCGCGAGCTGGACATAGAGACGGCAGACAAGGGTGAGGCCGCTGCCTGCCTGGAGATGCGCAAGAAGTTCGCGTCCTACACCTCGGGAATACGGGGCGGGGGCGCGCTGCGTTCCAAGATTGTCCGCTGTTCCAGTGCTGCCGAGTACCGCGCCCTGCTGGAGCCGTACCTGTAGGGGCCTCTGCGCGGAGTGTCCGGGCTGTACACGAGCTCGGGCGCGCGGCTCCTCTTTTGTGCGGGCTGTCCGGAGCGACTGTCTGGGGAGGAGAGGTCTGCGACGGACGGAACTGCTGCCCGGAGCCGACGGAACTATCTGCCGTGAATGTTTCCGTGTGAGGGCCTTTCGTTCTCAAATCATAGCATGATGTCTGAGCCTGTTTCAAAGCCCGCTTGGCTTTTGAAACAGGCCCTTTTTTTCTGGTGGGATTTACAGCTGGTTTAAAAAAGAAAGCGGTCTATGGTGAAATGAAAAAAAACCATAGACCGCCAAAAAAAGGAGGCAAGGCATATTGATAATGGAGACTACATGCCTTGAAAACATTACAAGTATACTATCACGGAAAATAATTTTTGGCAAGTACTTTAGGGAATTTTTTTTGGTTTTTCGATTTTTTTAATCCCCGCCGGCTT
>CAMJAJ010000089.1 GCA_946403565.1 uncultured Treponema sp.
TTCCGATCTGCTTGTATATGTTCGCGTAGCTGAACTTCTTGAGCGCCTTCAGGAATTTGAAGTAGGGCTCGGAGAAGCACAGCCCCCGCTCCGGGCTTGACTGCATACAGAGGTCCGTCACCATGTCGTTGATGAGCACGGTCGTGTTTACCGCCCTGCCTGAACGGGCTGCCGTGGTGCCGCTCCCTCCGGCGGGGAAGCCGAGCGTGCTTGCCACGATTTCCCTGAGCTGCCGGTAGCTTCCCATGTCCAGTATGTGGTATTCCCGTGCGTCCTCTATGTCCCTGCCCAGGAAGGCTATCTTGTCGCTCACCTTGACGACGCAGCCTTCCCAGGTGTATGGGGCAGTCTGCCCCGGCTGCCTGATGTCGTACAGGTTGCCTGCGCCTTCACGCGGCTTGAGCCCCTGTTCGTCTATCTCGCCGCAGTGGCAGATCAGGCCGTCGCGGACGGCGTAGGTCAGGTTCAGGGGCTTTTCCGCGTAGTCGGGGTCCTGCAGGGTTTCGATGTAGTCGGCAAAGAAGAGTGAGTTGCGTTCGTGCCAGAACTTTCTGGGGGCGGGCGCGTCCGGGGAATGGCGCATGAGGGCGTTCAGTATCTCTTCCCCTGTGTGGCCGAAGGGTGCGTGCCCTATGTCATGCCCTATGGCGATTGCTTGGGTCAGGTCCACGTTCAGCCCGAGGTACTTCGCTATCATGGTGCTGACCGAGGCCACATGCCCCACGTGTTCCATCCTCGTGCAGACGTGGTCGTTGTGGGGGGCAAAGAAGACCTGTGTCTTGTGCTTGAGCCGCCGATAGGCCTGGCAGTGGAGCAGGCGGGTGTAATCCCGCTCGAATTCGCTCCGTATCTGCTCCCCATGCTGGTAGAGCGGCGTTTCCCGGCTTATCGCCTGCTCCCACTTGGGACTGCCTTCCCTTGTCGCCTCCTCAGAAAAAGCGTGCCGCAGGGGAGGCTCCTTAGGTCATGGACGCGAACTGCTGCGCGTAGTGGTTCTCGTAGATGCGGTCGATGCAGGCGGAGAAGGCTTCGACGATGTCGGGGTTGAACGAACCGCATTCGCCGCCAAGGATCATCTCTTTTGTCTTTTCCAACGTGAACGAGGGCTTGTAGACCCGCTTGCAGATGAGCGCGTCAAACACGTCCGCTATGGCCACGACCTGGGCCTCTATCGGTATCTCCATCCCCTTCAGGTGGTCGGGGTAGCCCCTGCCGTCCCAACGCTCGTGGTGGTAGCGGCAGATGTTGTAGCTGTAGGTGTAGAGGGCGGACTCCTTGAACTTCGGTATGGAGTCGATGAGCTTGCAGCCGGCGACCGTGTGGGTCTTCATGATGTCGAACTCCTCGTCCGTCAGCCTGCCTGCGCTTTCCGGCTTGTGCAGGATCCGGTCGGGGATGGCTATCTTGCCTATGTCGTGGAGCGGCGTCACCTGGGCAATCTGCCTGGTCTTGAGCTCGTTCAGCATGTACTTGGGGTACTTTATCGCGATGTACTTGCAGAGGGCCTCCGTCGTCTGCTTCATCCGCTCGCAGTGGTTTCCGGACTCGACGTCGCGGCTTTCCAGCGCCTGGCCGAGCGAGGAGATGATGTTCCACTGGTTCTCCTTGAGTTCCCGCTCCTGCACGGTGATGGTCGTCATCTGCTGGTTGAAGAACTTCTCCAGCTGGTTCCGGTTGTTGTACAGCTCGATGAACTGCCCCAGCTTCTGCTTCATCAGCTCGAATGTGCAGGGCTTGGCCACCACGTCGAATATCCCCGTGTCGAATGCCTTGCTCAGGAAGGACGCGTCCATGTTCTCCGTCAGGAGGATGGCCGGGGTCTTCCGGAAGATGTCGAAGTCATTGAATTTCCTGAGGACCTCGATCGTGTCTGTATTGAGGGGGTCATCGATAATCACGGCCGACAGGGAGTCTCCCTCCGTGAACGCAGTCTTCAGGGCCTGCTTTGAGTCGGTCGACTTTATGACGTCGAAGAAGACTTCGAACCGGTCTACGAAGGCTGAGTTGCCACTGCTGTATAGAATCAGTACTTTCGGCTTGAATATGGCCATACAATGTTATTATAGTTCAATTCAGCGAGATTTACAAGCACAGTTTTGTCGATTATTATGGAGCGGTTTTGATTATGGATGACAGGAATTCTGCTGGCCCGGGCGGCCAGGACAAGCAGGCCCTCCGCAAGGGGATGCGGGCCGTCCTGCGTGCGATGGACGCGGAGGAGCGGGCCTTTGCTTCGCACAGGGCCTGCGTGGGCCTCATAAAGTCGGACCTGTTCTCTTCCGCCGACATCGTCCTGTCCTACATGGCGACGGACACGGAGGCCGACCCCTTCCGCATTTCGACGGCCGCCCTGTCCGCCTTCAAACTGCTGGCCTTCCCCGTGTGCGCCAAGGAGGGGAACGCGATGGACTTCTTCTTTGTCCACGGGGCGGAGGACGCGGAGGGCTTCCTTGCCCAGTTCACGAGGGGCCGCCACGGCATACGGGAACCGGTCCCCCTGCCGTCGGCCAGGCTCCGCCTGCCGCCGGTGCGGGCCAAGAACATCCTCGTGGTGGTGCCCGGCCTTGCGTTCAGTCCGTGGGGCGGCCGGCTGGGGCATGGCGCGGGCTACTACGACCGCTACCTGTCCGAGCTCAAGCTGAAGGCCCTGGAGCATGACTGCGTCCTGAACCTGGTGGGCCTGTGCTTTGACTGCCAGGTGAGCAGGCGGATTCCGCTCGAAGGGCACGACATCCCCATGGACTGGCTGCTCACCCAGTCCTCCCTTGTCCAGTGCCGCCCAAATGTGCTATAGTCTTTCCCTATATGGTGTTTCTTTTTCTTTCGGCAGTCCTCTTCTTCTGCGCCTTCTGCGGGGTGGGCCTCCTGGTCTCCCGCTTCAGCTTCCTCAAGGTTCGCCAAGAGAACTTCTTCCTGAACTTCTTCACCGGTTTTGCCGTCGTGGGCATGTACTTTTCCTTGGTCCAGCTCTTTGTGCCGCTGACCGTGTGGACCCTGCTTCCCGTCCTGCTGGCGGGCCTGGCCGGGCTCGTGCTGTGCCGCGACGGGCTTCGGGCCAGGGCCAGTGGTCTGCCCGCCTTCTTCGCCTTCTGCATCTTCGTGCTCTTCATGGTCTCGTACGCCATTTCAAACCGGAACGAGATAAACGCCTACGATGACTTCCTGTACCATGCGAGCATCCTGTCATGGCTGAACGCCTACCGGGTGGTGCCGGGAATCGCGAACCTGCACTTCCGCCTGGGCATGAACTCCCTCTACCTGCAGGTGGCGGCGGGGCTGGACGTGGGCATCTGGGACAAACGCTCGTCCAGCATCACGGTGTGCCTGATGTACTTCTCCTTCCTCATGTACTGCCTGCGCGGAATCTATGCCGCGTGCAGGAGGCCGTCCGCCGTCGGCACGCGCCTTGCCGTCTGCCAGGCGGTGCTGGCCTGCTGGCTTTTCTTTACGGAGGCCCTGGAGCCCTACCTGAACTACGACAATCCGGCCCTGGTGTTCATTGCCCTGGTGATCGTGGAGATGCTGCCCTACTGCCTGGGGGATGCGGAGCTGGCCGAGGCCGGGATGGCCCGCACCTCCTGGGAGACGATATTCCTGTACAGCGCGGTGAGCTTTGCGATAAAGCCCATGGGGGCGGTCGCCGTGTTCCTGGTCTTCGCCGCCGCCGCCGTCCACAAGGCGAGGCATGGCGGGCTCTCCCTGCCCCGGCTTTTCAAGCTGTCTGTCCTGCCCCTCTGCATCCTTGCCCTGTTCATCGTGCGGAACGTCATACAGACGGGCTACCTCATGTTCCCCATGACGAGCTTCAGGCTGGACCTGCCCTGGACGATCTCCAAGCTGCTTGTCGATACGAACATAAACGCGATACAGAACTATTCCCGGACGATTGCCCTGGGCTACGACTACGTGCCGGGGCAGGGCTTCTGGTATTGGTTCATCCCCTGGCTCCATCTCGTGCTGCCGGAAAGCAACAACATCCTGCTGCCCTTCGTCCTGCTGGCGGGCCTGGTCGTGGCGGCGGTGAGCCTGTTCAGGAAGGACGGCGGCGGCGTGGCCGTCAAGCTTGCCTGCTACGCCTTCGTGCTGGTGAACCTGCTGTTCTGCTTCATCACCGTGCCGGAGCTCCGCTATGATACGGTCTGGATTTACGCGCTCCTTGCGCTGGCCCTCTTCTTTAGCCCGGGGGCCTGCTCGGGCTTTGCTGCCCTGCTGGGCCGGGCGCGGAACCGGGCCCGCCGCTGGGGCAGCCGCCTGGCGCGGCTTGCCGGACGCAGGGGGGCGGTCTGGGCCCTGTCCGCCGCGCTCCTGCTGCTGGCGGTGCTCCTGCTGGTTCCTGCCGTCCGCCAGGCGCTGATAGCCTTGGGATCCGCCCTTGCCCGCCACGAGCTGAACGCCCCCCACTGGCAGCGGGAGTTCGGTCGCTGGGGGAGGGTGTTCTTCTCCCTGGCGGTGCTGGTCATGGCCTTGCACCTCCTTTGGAAGGGCCTTCCCGCCCTGTCCAGGCGGCTGCCCCCTGTCTGCGCCGTCATGCTTGCCCTTGCCGTGGCCGCCTGCGCCTTCCGCGACAGGAACTGGCTGCTGCCCGCCGCGATGTACTCCTTCCCGGTGGAGAAACGCCTTGTCAATGCCGAGCAGCCCTTCTACGTCTACGTCGCATGCGAGGGCGACCAGTGCGGGGACGCGCCCCTGCCCTGTACGCCGGCGTACTGCTTCAACGACCGCCTGCGCCTCTTTGACGCGGACGACATGGGGAAGGGCTTCTATATAGCGGAGTGAACCGGGAGGGACTTGGGGAGCCCGAGGCTGGCGGTGGAATGCAGGCGGCCTTTGCCGAAAGGCTGCCCGCTGTCGTGAGGCCGTGCTCCTTGCCGTGTGACTGCACGGCCTCCTGTGGTGGGCTCAGGTCCTGATGGCCATGTCCTTCAGCAGCTCGCTGTAGTAGCGGTCCTCTATCCGGTCCTTGGGAATCCCTGACCGTTCCAGGAGCCGCTCAAGCTCCCCGTGCAGGGCGGCGAGGACGTCCACATCGTCCGAGGGGGAGAGGATCTCTATCTCCAGGAAGTCGCCCAGGCCCTGCACGGCGCACAGCTCCAGGGTGGCTTGGAGCCGCCCAGTCCCGCCGTCGGATGGAACGCCCACACCGGCCGGAAGCTCGACCAGCCAGTCCTCCACGTCCTTATGCTTCTTCAGCTGCACCGCATAACCTGCGTCGGTCAGGAATGTCTCCAGGACGGCCGCGTCGGAGACCGTGCACTCCTTCTCGTCGTTCGCCTCCGCCTCAACGCCGTCGGCCCCCTTGATGCGGGACTTGCGCTTGTATGTCACGAGGATGTCGGTGCGTTCGGTGCTGCCGTCCGGGGCAAGGAAGCTCTCCCGGCGGATGCGGATCTTGTGCCTGTCATCGGGGGACCTGCCCCAGTAGTCGTCGTCGCGAATCACGTGCTGGCCCCGCCTGGCAAAGCTGTCCAGCCTGCCTGCAAGCGCGGCCCGGTCGTCCACGTGGGCCTTCAGTTCAAGTTCGGTCATTTCAGCTCACATACTCCATCGCCGCTGGAACAGGAGAAGAAGCCCGCCTCGTAGCCGATCTTGGCGGTGTAGGCCTCCTGCACGGCCTGCGTGAAGGCGTCCAGCCGGTCCTTGTGGACAAGGGCAATCGCGCAGCCTCCGAATCCTGCCCCCGTCATCCTCGCGCCCAGGCAGCCCTCCTGCTTCTGGGCCGTCTCGGCAAGCGTATCCAGCTCCACGCCGGTCACCTCGTAGTCCTCCTTGAGCGAGGCGTGCGACTCGTTCAGGAGCTTTCCCAGTCGGGCCAGGTTTCCGCCCTGGAGCGCGGCGACCGCATCTATGACGCGACGGTTCTCGTACACGCAGTGCCTGGCCCGCTTCTGCAGGATTCCGTCCTGGATGAAGTGGTAGACGGCCTCCCATTTGACGGGGCTGATGGAGCAGAGGTCTGCGGCGTCCACGCCCTTGTCCTGGAGAATCTTGAGGGCGGCCTCGCACTGGCTGCGCCGCTCGTTGTACTTGCTGTCGGCCAGCTGCCGCTTCTTGCGGGTGTTCATGACGACGAAGCGGTAGTCGCCCAGCCGGAGGGGAACGTACTCGTGTTCGATTTTGGCGCAGTCCAGCAGTTCCGCCGTGTCCTTCCTGCCGGTCGCGATGATGTACTGGTCCATGATGCCGCAGTTCACGCCCATGAACTCAT
>CAMJAJ010000090.1 GCA_946403565.1 uncultured Treponema sp.
ACCTGGCCGCAGGCTTTGAGGACTACATCACCAAGCCGATCGACGCGGAGAAGCTGGAGGCCATGCTCCAGACATACATCCCGGCCAGGCTGCTGCTCCACGAGGGGGATGCGGGCTTTGTGGATGCCCCCGCCGAGGACGGAGGTGGACAGGAGGCGCAGGGAAGGGACCCGCTCGTGTACGAGCTGTTCGCCCTGGACAGCGCGGAGGCCCTGCGCAACTGCGGCGGGGCGGAAACCTTCCGGGAGGCGGTGAAGGCCTTCTGCTCGGCCATATCGGAGAATGCCCGCAAGATAGAGGCGTTCGCCGCGGAAGGCAACTGGAACGACTACACGATCCTGGTCCACGCCCTCAAGAGCAGCGCGCGGCTCATCGGGGCCGGCGACCTGTCCGAGGCGGCCAGGCAGCTTGAGGCGGCAGGAAACGCCGCCCGGGCCGGGGATGCCGGGGCAATGGAACGCATACGCAGTGACACGCCCGCCCTGCTTGCAAGCTACCGCGTCTACGAGCCGCGGCTCCGCCCCCTCTGCGGGCAGGATGCGCCGCCCCCGTCGCAGGGAGGCCGGCAGGAGGAGCCGCAGGAGAAGAAGCCCGCGGTAGACGAGGGAATGCTCTTCGGCGCGCTCACCGCCCTGCGGCAGGCGCTCGAGGCGGACGACTTCTCCTATGCGGGGGAGATCCTTGCGGAGCTGGACGCCTACGACCTGCCGGCGGAATTCGTGCACACCTTCAGCGGGATACAAAAGTGCATGCAATCCGGCGACGGGGCGGCGGCCCTGGAGCTGCTGGGCGTCGGGTGAGCCAGAGACGCGACGGGACCGCGTACAGGACCACGCCGGGAAGGTTTTAGCCGGGAAGGGCTGGCCCTGAACGTATTAGAAGTGAAAGTATTAGCCCTGAAGGGACTATAAGGAGAGACCTATGAAAAAAAGCCTTTCATCCGTATGTGCGCTGCTTGCACTCTGCGCGGTCCTGCCGCTCGGCGGCTGCAAAAAGAAGGAGGCCGCGGCCGCAAAAAACGCGTTCGTTCCCCGCTATGAAAAGAACACGGCCGGTAAGGTCTACGTTGCGGGCCACTACAAGAACTTCGAGGCTCTGGAAGCGGAGTTCGACCGCTTCCAGGAGTACTATCCCGAGGTGGAGCTCCGTTTTGAATACCTTGACAAGTACAACCGCACCATCCTGTCCGCCCTGAAGGGGGACAACCCGCCGGACATCTACTTCACCTTCAGCTGGATGCTGGACAAGGACGAGTACCGCCCCCTCTTCGCCGCGGCGGAGAACCTTGCTGCTCCGGAACTGGGCATCCGCCTTGACTGCATCCAGAACGGCACCATCGTTCAAAGCAAGGAGAGCGGCCGGGTGCTGATGCTTCCTATCATATCAAACTCCTTCGGCATGCTCGTGAACGAAAAGATCTTTAAGGAGGAAGGGCTTGCCGTTCCCCGGACCTATGAGGAGCTCAAGGACTGCGTCCGCACGTTCAAGGAGCGGGGCTGTGCCTCCCCGGTCATCGGCGACGTCACCGGCGAACTGGGCATGTTTGTCAGTCTTTCCATCCCCTATTTTTGCTCGACCGTGAAGGACAACCCGGCAGCGATCAAGACGCTCAACGAGCTGGGCCCCGGCGCGGGTGAATACGCGAAGGAGGTGCTTGCCTTTGCCGAGGAGTTCGCAAAGCTGGGGGCGGTTGACCTGGAAGCCTGCAAGGACCTCAAGGACATCAACGGCCTGGTCTTCCGCTTCTTTGAAGGTGACATCCCCATGGTTTTCTGCAACGCAGACACGATCTCCAGTACCAAGAAACGGGAGCGCATCTCGGAACCCTTCATGAACGCCCCCTTTGACTACAATGCCTATCCCATACCGACTGACCGGGGGACCCTCTTCTACAAGAGCGTGTCCATCGAGCTTTCCGTTTACAAGGAGAGCCGGAACCTCGAGATGGCGAACGAGTTCATGCGCTTCCTCATTTCCACGGAGGAACTGAACAACCTGGCGGCGCAGAAGCGGCTCCTCACCGTCACCGGTGATTACCGTGCTGACAAGATCTACACAGCCTTTGCGGAGGCGGACGAGACGATCAACTTTGACATCCTCGGCCTGATGGACGCCCCTATGATCCAGATGCGGCGCGCCTTCAACGCGGTTTCCCGGGGCGAGATGAGCAAGGAGGAGGCGCTCGAGCGCTTCGGCACCTTCTAGGGCGGGGCCACGGCTGCGTCTGGTGACACTGGCCCTGTCTGTCCGTTTCGCCTCTTTCCGTCCCCGCGTTCCCCCTCATGGCCTCCTGGCCGAAAATTTTACTTTACAAATCCCCGAACTGGTGTTACCATAAAAATGAAAAGGTTTTCAGAACTGTGCGGACGCTCTTTCCGTTCGACGGAAGCGCGTTTTACTCAAGCGGGGCGGCCTGCACCGGCAGCCGTCCTTAGTTCCAGGGAGTTTCGATGGAAATGTTGCAGCCCGGCGTGCGTAAGCCGCTTACTTTCTCGCAGAAGGTGAAGAGGAGCAGGACCCTCATCTTCATGTGCGTTCCCGCGATACTGTTCTTCATCGCGTTCCACTACCTGCCGCTGCCCGGTCTCTACGTCGCGTTCGTCAAGTACAACTACGCTAAGGGCATCTTCGGCAGCAAGTTCGTGGGCCTGGACAACTTCAAGTTCCTGTTCACGTCGGGCCGCCTCTGGGCGCTGACCCGGAACACCGTGGCCTACAACTTCGCCTTCCTCATGCTGGACAACATCGTCGCCGTCTTCATGGCCATCCTCATAAACGAGATACGCAGGCATTGGTTCAAGAAGATCACGCAGACCATCATGCTGCTTCCCTATTTCATCTCCGCCGTCCTCGTCGGCCTCCTCGTCTACAACATCTTCAACTACGAGTACGGCTTCCTGAACGCCCTGCTCAAGGCGATGGACCTGGAGCCCTGGGCACCCTACCAGGAGCCAAAGGCCTGGCCCTTCCTGATCGTGCTCATCCAGCTCTGGCAGGTCACCGGCTACAACACGATCATCTACTTCGCCACGATAATGGGCATAGACAGCGAGACCATAGAGGCCGCCCAGATCGACGGCGTGAACGCCTTCCAGAGGATCCGCTACATAGAGCTGCCCAGCCTGAAGCCCACCTTCGTCATCCTGATCCTCTTCGCACTCGGAGGAATCGTCAAGGGCAACTTCGGCCTTTTCTACAATATAATAGGAAGGAACTCCCTGCTCTACCAGACCACGGACATCATCGAGACCTACGTCTACCGTGCGACGATGACGGACTTCAACTTCTCCACCGCGTCCGCCGTCGGCTTCTACCAGTCGGTCATCGGGTTCGCCATCGTCATGATCGTGAACAAGATAATCAAGTCCATCGAGCCGGACTACTCGCTTTTCTAGGAGGACAGAAGCAATGGTAAGAAGAACCACATCCGACCGCTTCGTGGAGCTGCTCGCAATCCTCATCGTGCTGGCCTACACCATACTGTGCGTCGTGCCCTTCCTGCTGATCATCGCGACTTCGTTCAGCTCGGAGGAGGTCGTCCGCATCAAGGGCTTCTCCATCGTGCCGCAGTCGCCCTCGCTCGAAGCCTACGGGATGATATTCCAGAACGGCAAGGTCATCCTCGGCTCCTACATCGTCACGATCCTCATCACGGGCTTCGGCACCCTGATCGGCCTGGGCATCATCGCGATGACCGGCTACGCGCTCAACCGGCAGGACTTCCCCTTCCGGAACGGAATCTCCTTCTTCATCTACTTTGCCTCGCTCTTCTCGGCGGGACTCGCGCCCTACTACCTGCTCATGGTGCGCACCTACCACCTGAAGGACAACTACCTGGCGGTCCTCCTGCCCCTGCTCATGTCGCCCTGGCTCATCATCCTGATGAAGAACTACGTCAAGTCCGTCCCCTACGAGCTGACCGAGGCGGGCAAGATAGACGGCGCGGGCGACTTTGCCATCTTCGTCCGCCTCATCCTGCCCATGCTCAAGCCCGCGCTGGCGACGATCGGCCTCTTCCTGGCCCTGGGCTATTGGAACGAATGGTACCAGTCCTCGCTCTTCCTGAGCGCACGCGTCACCTACAAGCCGCTCCAGTACATGCTCTACCAGATCGTCAACCAGGCCCAGTACCTGAAGAATTCAATCGCGGGAGCCTACGTGGACTTCTCGGACTTCCCGCAGGAGACGCTCAAGATGGCCACGGCGGTCGTCGCGACCGGCCCCATAGTAATGGTATACCCCTTCGTCCAGAAATACTTCATTTCGGGAATCACGGTGGGAGCCGTGAAGGGTTGAGATAGATTGTAGGCAGTTCCAGGAGTCCGGACGGACTTGGGGAACTGGTCAAATTGTATCTGCGGGGGCCGCGCTAGGACGGGCTCCCGTTCGCCTGGACAGGAGGGAGCGACCCTCCGCCCGGGCCAGGAGGAATGTATGAAAAAGCTGAATCGTGTGTTGACCGCGGCCCTCTGCATGGGCCTTGCCGCGTCATTCATTTCCTGCGGCGGAAAGAAGGCTCCTGCCGCGTCCGGATCCGCAGGAGGGGACGGTGCTTCCAGCTCCGTGCCGTCCAAGCATGTCGTCATCCAGTACATGACGACGGGAAACAAGCCCACCAACGGCGCGACCGAGAAGATGCTCGAGAAGCTCAACGCGATTCTCAACGAGAAGTGCAACGCCGAGCTGCAGATCTACTATATCCCGTGGACTGACTACCTGACCAACTACAACCTGACGCTCGCCCAGATGGACGGCACGGTCGACCTGGTCGGAACCGCGACGGACTGGCTGGACGCCTGGAAGAACTCCAAGAACGGCGCCTTCCTTGCCCTTTCCGAGGACATGCTCAGGACCTACTGCCCCAAGACCTATGCGTCCGTTTCCAAGGAGCACTGGGACATGTGCAAGTACAACGGCGACATCTACCTGATTCCTGAGGACAACTATGCCCAGTGGATCAACCACGGCTTCATGTACCGCGGCGACTGGGCGGCGGAGGCCGGGCTTGCGGACGGCGTGCACTCATGGGAGGACCTGACCACCTTCTTCCGCTCCGTCAAGAAGAACCACCCCGACATCATCCCGTGGGACAGCGACGGAAGCCAGGCTGCCCAGCTTTCCAGCGGCTACCTCGCCTCCAAGGGCGGCTTCATCCCCTTCGACGGAATCAACGTGTACGGCATGTTCGGCGTGAACAAGGGCAACATGAAGAAGGTCTATTCTCCCTTCCTTGAGGGCGACGAGCTGGTCAATTTCGCCAAGACGATGAAGGAATGGGACACGATGGGCGTGTGGAAGAAGGACGTCCTGAACAACACCTCGAGCGACAACCGCTCCGAGATGAAGCTGGGCCAGGTCGCTGCCGAGCAGCACCACACCCAGACCTGGTACACGGACGTCTGCCCCAGGCTTGGCGAGAACGTGCCCGGCTCTGACTGCAAGTTCTTCTGGTTCGGCGAGGAGAGCAAGACGCTCACCCGCATGCTGATCACCCACGGAGCGATGGCCGTTTCCGCAGGTTCCAAGAACCCCGAGCGCGCGCTGATGGTCTACGACCTCATCCGCAACGACAAGGAGTGCTACGAGCTGTTCAACTACGGAATCCTCGGCGAGCAGTACGTGCTGACCAGCGACGGCTACCGCGACAGGCCCGCCGGCTACACCGACGATGCGAACGGAATCACGACCAACTACTGGTGGGGCCGCAACGACGACCTGGAGATCCGCGACGCGAAGAGCGCGTGGAAGCAGTATGACGAGATCAACAAGGTGTACAACAGCGTCGCCATCGACTATCCCTACGGACAGATCGTCTGGGACGTTGACGGAATCAACACCCAGCTGGAGAACATCTCCGACGTGCAGGCCAACTACATGAACCGCATCGCGTTCGGTAAGTTCGACAACGCGGAGAAGTTCGTCGCCGAGTACCGCGCCGCGCTCAAGAAGGCCGGAATCGAAAGCGTCATCGCCGAAGTCCAGAAGCAGGTCGATGACTTCCTGGCGAAGAACTAACGTGCTTTTTTCCGGGGGGCAGCCCCCGGAGCCCCAAGCCCCCCGTTGATTTTTGGGGGGTGCCCGGTCAGTCTATACTGTATGTCTGGACGATTTGAACTCTTTGCGCCTATTGGAGCAAATGACCGGGTTTTACCTGCCCGCCAGTTTTGTAACCATATCGCTG
>CAMJAJ010000091.1 GCA_946403565.1 uncultured Treponema sp.
GTTCGCCGGGCACGTAGGGGTGCAGGCTTTCTATCCTCTTTGCAACAAATTCCATGCCCGTATTCTATAGGAAATAACAGGCAGGGACAAGGGCAGGACCGGTCGGAGGGGGGGCGGCACGGGCAGATTGACCAGAGGGGCTGCAAGGCTCTTATTGTCCCGCGGAGGAAAGCAGGCCCGGCGACGAGCGGGCTATGGTGTCCCTCCACATACTACACAGCTTACCAATAAAATAATGGCAAAAGTCCTTGACAGGTACGAAATAGAAATGCTATAAAAAGTACTATAAATAGTATACCTAGTAAACTACTGGTAAAATAACAAGGAGGCTTTATATGAAAAAACTGATAGCTTTAACTGCCGCTGTTCTGGCCACGGCTGTGCTTTTTGCCGCGGAACCCAAATCCGGCGCGATTGACAAAAATGCGTTTGATTCGATTGTTTCTTCCGGTATTACTGCGAGCGATGCGGAGATAGCCGAGAGCGAATGGGCTTCTGCCGTCAGGAAAGCCGGTGTGCTCCGGGTTGGCGGAACCAGAACGAGTTACCTGTTCAGCCAGTTGGATGAGACGGACAACAGGATCCGCGGGTTTGATGCCGGTCTGTACCAGCTGCTTGCCCGCTACATCCTTGGGGATGCATCCAAATATGAGCTGACTCAGGTCAACTCCAGTACCCGCGAATCCGTCCTGCGCACAGGACAGGTGGACTGCGTGTTCGCCACCTATTCCATTACGCCTGCCCGGCAGGAAGTCATTTCCTTTGCCGGTCCCTACTACGTGTCCAAGCAGGCGATCCTCGTGAAGAATAAGTACAAGAAGATAAAGGGTGTTGCCGACCTTGCCGGCAAGATTGTTGCGACACAGGCAGGATCGACGGGCCCTGCGCTGCTCAAAGAGTATGCGCCCAAAGCGAAGGTGCAGGAATTCGCCACCGATCAGGAGGCCCGCACAGCGCTTGAGCAGGGCCGGGTGAACGCCTACGTCACTGATTACACCCTCCTGCTGAACGCAATGGTGAAGAACCCCGGGGCCTATCAGCTCGCCGGCGATGTCTTTGGTCCTGAGGACAGCTATGGAATCGGCGTTCCGCTCGGATCCGATGCAGTTGCATTTATCAACGGTTTCCTGAAAAAGATTGAGGCGAACGGAACTTGGGAAAAGCTGTGGAAGGTGTCGCTGGGTGACCGCACCGGCATCAAGACCGCTCCCAAGGCTCCCCAGCTGTAAGGGAAGCCGGAACTGAGGCGGCGGGGCGCTCCCTGCTGAGGCAGTGAAGAGGTACGGCGATACAGAATGCCGCGTAGACCGCTGCTGCCCGGAAGAGCGCCCTTTCCGCCTTGTCCCTGCCCAATACCGACTGCCCTATGAGCATACGGCAGCTGCTTTCAGAATACGGACTGGATTATCTCATCAGTTACCTCACGACACTTCACCTGACCGTCCTTGCATTCGTGCTTGCGTTCGTGCTGGGGATTGCCGTTACAATCATGCGGATATGCCCGGTAAAGCCGCTGCGCAGGCTGGGGGATTTCTACGTGCAGGTATTCAGGAACATCCCCGGAGCGGCCCTCCTGATAGTGCTCGTGTATGCGCTTCCCTACCTGAACCTCGTCCTGTCCTACTACCTGTGCCTTCTGGTTGCCATTACCCTCATTCCGTCGGCGTTCATGTCCGAGCATCTCATCTCCGGCATCAATACGATTGACCGGGGGCAAGTGGAGGCGGCCCGTTCGCTCGGGCTCCGCTTTTTCCAGATTATACGGAAAATCGTTATGCCGCAGGCCCTGTGTGCCATCATTCTTCCCCTGACGAACCTTCTTATTGCGACGATGCTGACGACTGCACTGGGAAGCCAGGTGCCGCTTGATCCGCGGGAACTGACGGGGCTCGTCGCCCACATCAACACCTATTCCGTGGGCGGCATAAAGGCGTTTGTCATCACGACGTTTTTTTACTGTCTGACGGCCTTCCTCATCGGCTTTGCCGGGAACAGGCTTGACCGGAAGCTGCGGAGGCGCGGATGAAACGGGATACCGGCATCATGTCCGTCCTCTTTGAAGAACCGGGACCGCGGACCAGGCGGAAGATTGCACGCTATACCATCCTCTCCCTGCTGCTGCTCGCTGCTGCTCTCGTCCTGCTCATCCGGCAGTTCTACGAGACGGGGCAGCTTTCTTCCCGCTACTGGGATTTCTTTTTGCGGAGGACGACCTGGCTGTTCCTTGGGAAGGGACTCCTCGGTACCGTGCGCGTTGCGCTCGTTGCGGTCTGCCTTACCCTCGCGATGGGCTTTTTGATGATGCTCTCCCGTGTCCGGGGTAACCGGGTCTGGGGCATGGCAGGAAGGCTTGCGACGGACTTCACGCGGGGGGTGCCGACGCTGCTTTTCATCTATTTCTTCTTTTTCGTCACGCCTCAGCTGGGCATCAGGCTGTCTGCGTTCTGGAAAATAACGCTGCCGGTTGCAATCTCGGCCAGCGGATCGGTTGCCGAGGTTCTGCGGGGCGGCGTAAATGCCGTACACCGGGGGCAGCGGGAGGCGGCCCTGTCGCTCGGACTGAGTGAAAACCGGACATTCTTCAAAATCATATTCCCGCAGGCGTTTGCCTATGTCATTCCCTCCCTCATTTCGGAGCTGGTCATCATCCTGAAGGACACGACCTTTGCGTATATCGTCTCTTTTAATGACCTGATGCAGAATGCGAGCGTCCTCATATCGAACTATGACGCGCTCCTTTCCGTGTACCTTGTGGTCGCCGTCATATATATACTCATCAACTACCTGCTGAACAGGCTCTCCGTAGCTCTGGCGGGCATGAGGAGGTAATCATGGAAATTCTGGATACGCCGGAAGCTTCGGCACCTGTGGCAGCGCCTGCTGCAGCTGAAACGCCGGTCATAGAGCTGCGCCACCTGGACAGGCATTTTGGTTCCCTCCATGTCCTGAACGATGTGAGCCTGAAGGTATACCGGGGGGAAGCGGTTGCGGTCATCGGCCCGTCGGGATCAGGGAAGTCAACCCTGTGCAGGACGATTAACCGGCTGGAAACGGTCGCATCCGGCGAGATTCTCATCGATGGCGTACCGATTCCCCAGGAAGGAAAGGAACTTGCCCGGCTCCGTTCGGAGGTGGGGATGGTCTTCCAGTCCTTTAACCTCTTTGCCCACATGACGGTGCTGGATAACGTAATGCTTGCCCCGGTGGACGTGCTGAAGCGGAAGAAAAGTGAGGTTCGCGAGGAAGCGATGGAGATGCTGCGGCGGGTCGGCGTGGAAAGTCAGGCCGGAAAATACCCGCAGCAGCTTTCCGGCGGTCAGCAGCAGCGGGTTGCGATTGCCCGTTCGCTCGTCATGCGGCCTAAGGCGATGCTCTTTGACGAACCGACGAGTGCGCTCGATCCCGAGATGATCGGAGAGGTGCTCGCTGTTATCCGGGAGCTGGCAGACGACGGCATGACGATGCTGATTGTTACGCACGAGATGGGGTTTGCAAAAGAGGTTGCTGACCGGATTGTGTTCATGGAAAAGGGCTGCGTCCTTGCCGATGAAAAGGCAGCGGACTTCTTTGAGAAGCAGACGAACCCGAGGATCCTGTCGTTCCTGAGTAAGGTCGGAGGCGTCTGATTGCGGCTCGCCTGATTGGGGTGCTTTGTCTGCCCGGAACGGCTTGACGGAGTTGTCTGACTGAGGCCCGCTTACCGGGGCGTCTGACAGCCTGGACCGGTTTAGCCGCTGGCGAGCAGGGAGACGATATAGTCAAAGAAGTGGCCTTCCAGAGCCTCCGGATGCCACTGGACGGCGAGGATCCGATCCCCTTCAATTCCTTCCACGATGCCGTCTTCCGAAACGGCTGTTGCCCGGAGTCCTTCCCCCAGTTTCTTTATTCCCTGATGGTGCAGGCTGTTCACACAGATTTGTTCAGCCCCGTATGCCTCGCGCAGACGGGATCCTTCTGCAATGGTTACGCTGTGGACGCCCTCATAAGGCGAGTCCTTGCGCAGGTGGACGATGGAGCCGGGCCGTTCCTGCGTAATGTCCTGGTAGAGCGTGCCTCCGAGCGCGACGTTGATGCCCTGGAAGCCCCGGCAAATGCCGAAGAGCCATTTTCCCATCTGCCGTGCCTTTTTGATGAGGGCCATCTGGTAGCTGTCCATCTTTGCGAGCGGGCATTCCGTGCAGACCTTCTTTGCCTCATGGTAGTAGGCCGGATCAAGATCCATACCGCCGGGAATCAGTAAGGCGGAAAAGGGGGCGAGGAGATCCTCAATGCGGTTCTCGTCCAGATAGGGGAGTATGACGGGCAGCGCGCCTGCGTCTGCCAGCCGCCTCGGATAGGCTTCGTTCAGGAAACACTCGTTATAGTTCCATACGATGTTTGCGTCGGGCCTCCTGAGCAGCCCCGCAACCGCAACCAATGCTTTCATGTCGGCAGTCAGTATAGCGCAAAACGCAGTGCCCTACAACGGGCTGTGGCGGCGAATATAAATGGCAGCGAGCGGGGCTGTCTTGCATCACGTATGACTGCCCCGCTTTTGCTGCCGCCTTGTTGTGCTGTATATGTCTACTTATGCTGGCGGAAGATCCAGTCCCGGATGCCTTCGATCTCGTAGGCCTGGCTCCAGGTCCAGGGATGGTTGCCGCCTTCGAACACGCCGCAGTTTATGGGGGCCTTCTGTGCCACCATGGTGTTCACGGCGCTTTCGGACTGCCGGGCCTCTGCTCCGGCCCGCCACTTGCCGTAGGCCACCTTGCAGCCCGCCGTCTCCCAGGTGTCGGTGAGCAGGTTGGCGCGGGAATATGCGCCGTGGTCGCCCTCGCTCACCTGGAGCCATATCTTCTGGCCCGAAAGCTTGGTGGGGTTGGCCACCTGCTTCTGCGGGGCCACGACCATGGAGGCCGCGAACAGCTCGGGGTAGTTCTCGCTGAGCGTCAAGATGGCGTTCGCGCCCTGCGCCTGGCCCACGCCGTAGATCCTGGTCCGGTCGACGCGGTAGCTCTTGCAGATGTCGTCGATCAGCGTCTTTATGGCGGCCAGTCCCGGGGTCATGCTGCCTTCCTCCGTCACCAGGGGGCCGTAGGCAAGCTCGTTGTCGAGCGTGTACTGCACCGCGATGACGATGCACTTGTGCTTGGACTGCTCCTGCTTGGTCGCCCAGACGGTCGCGCCCCGGCCCTGCAAGAGGGCGGCCTTGGCGGTGTTCGTGTTCACGTGGGCGTCCGGGACAAAGACGACGAGCGGGTAGTTCCAGCCGGACGTGTACTGGTCGGGCTGGTAGATGTTGTAGCGGAGCTTGAGCCCGGAGCTGTTGTCCATCGTGCTCTTCTCATAGAACTTCTCGACGATATCCGGCCGCGCGAACTTGGGCGTTATCATGCTGTAGGAGCCGACGTAGCGGATCTTGGAGTTTGAGGAGGAGACCTCTCCGGTCTGCGTCACGGTCAGCTGGGTCTCGTAGGGCAGGTCCTCCAGCGAGTTCCAGTCCGGCTCTGCCAGCAGCTTGTTGGTGCAGTCCAGGTGGAGCGTGACGTTCTTGCCGTTCACCGACACGGACTGTATCACGCGGCCCTCGATCCGGTAGTCGTCGGGGCTGACGGATTCTTCCAGGATTTTCTTTGAATAGCTCAGCGTGATGGAGGAAGCCTTGAGCCCGTCCTCGAACAGGTCCGACGCGACGGACACCTCCTCGATGCCCTCGTTTGCGGGAATCTCCTTTACGGACGCGGCCGAAGCGGACATGCACAGGGCGGCCAGTAGGGCAATCCCTGTCAAAAGCGATTTCGTTTCAAAGCACTTCATGGTATACGTTCCTCCTTTAGTAATAATCGAGATTTAGAAGCACAAACCTTAATTACTATAAACAATAACTCTTGATTTGGTAACGGAATGGAGGTTTTCAGGCTGCATTTTGGGTTCCAAGGGGCGGAGCAAGGCTTAATTCCCCTTGGTCGTGCCGGGAAAAGGTGGGGTTGTAGGGGAGGG
>CAMJAJ010000092.1 GCA_946403565.1 uncultured Treponema sp.
CGATAATGGGCAACAACGTCAACCTGGCATCCCGCCTTGAGGGTACGAACAAGGCGTACGGTTCATGGATCATGTGCTCCGAGTCCACCTGGAACGCCGCCGACATGGGCGAGAAGCAGGGCCTGCTCCTGTCACGCTGCTTTGACTGCGTACAGGTCATCAACGTGAAGAAGCCGGTCCAGCTTTACAACATCCTGGGACTCAAGTCCGAGCTGCCTCCCGAGCAGATCGAGGCCGCGCAGATCTTCAACGAGGGCATGAAGTACTACCTGAACGGCCGCGACACTCCCGACGCTCCCAAGGACATCGCCGAGATAAAGAAGGCCCTCTCGTTCTTCGAGCAGGCCAAGGCATGCTTCCCGGACGACAAGTCCTCGGACACCTTCATCGACAGGTGCAATGACTACATCGCGAACGGCCTGCCGGAGAAGTGGGACGGTGTCTACGTCATGAAGAGCAAGTAGCGGCGGGCTGGAATGCCATACCTGCTGCGTAAGCTTGCTGTCCTTGTCCTGACCCTCTTCCTCGTGTCGCTCGCCGTGTTCTTCGCCTTCCACGTCATACCCGGCGACAGCGCGATGCTCATACTGGGCACGGAGGCGAGCGAGGAGAGCCTGGCTGCGCTCAGGCACCAGATGGGGACGGACCGGAGCCTCTTCGCCCAGTATGTGGGCTGGCTGGGCGGCATCTTCCGGGGCGATTTCGGCGTGTCGCTCAAGTACTCGCGGAGCGTCGCTGACCTGCTCGCCTCCCGCGTCATGCTCACCTCCATACTGGGGCTCATGTCGCTCGCGATGGTCTTCATCCTGGGCATTCCCCTGGGCCTGTTCGCGGGGCGGACGCGGAACCCGCTGGCCAGGGCCATGGCAGGGGCCTTCTCCGTCCTGGGGATCTCCCTGCCCGGTTTCTTCCTCTCCCTGCTGCTGATATGGGTCTTCGGCCTCTGGCTCAAGGTCTTCACGCCGGGGAACTTCGTCGGCCTGGATGAGGATGCCGGGGCCTTCTTCCGCTTCATGCTGTTCCCCGCGCTCGCGGTGGCCCTGCCGCAGGTCGCCGTCCTGTCCAAGTACCTGGCGGCGGCGGTGCGGGAGGAGGCTTCCGCCCCCTACGTGAAGGCCGCCCGGAGCCGGGGCTGCTCGTCGTTCCGGGTGCTGACCCGGCACATCTTCAAGAACGCCGTCGTCTCGGTGGTGCCGCTCCTCGGGATGATAGCGGGCAGCATCTTCTCCGGCTCCATCATCGTGGAGCAGGTGTTCGGCATATCCGGCGTGGGCCGCCTGCTCATTTCCGCCGTCAGCTACCGGGACTTCCCGCTTGCCCAGACAATCGTCCTCTACATCGCCGCCCTTGTCGTCGCCATAAACTTCCTGGTCGACCTGCTCGTGCAGTTCCTGGACCCCCGCATCCGCCTTGCCGGACGCTAGCGGTCCTGTTTCGCACCGGCGGCCCCGCTTGTTCAAGCCCGCCCAGTTCGCTATAATTGGCGGCACTATGATAGTGATGAAATTCGGCGGTTCCTCCGTAGCGAACGCGGAGCGGATCCGCCATGTGGCCAAGATAATACAGGCATATAAGGACCAGCGGCCCGTCGTCGTCCTGAGCGCGATGGGCGACACGACCGACTTCCTGCTGGATGCGGCTGATGCCGCCGTCCAAGGACGTGTGGACATAGCCAGCGTGGAGAAGCTGCACCTGGACACCGCCTCCGAGCTGGGGGTGGACGTTCCCGCCATAAAGGAGCTTCTGGACGAACTGAAGACCCTGCTGACGGGCATCTCGATGCTGCGGGAGCTGACCAAGCGGACGCGGGACTACCTGGTGTCCTTCGGCGAGCGCATGAGCGTGCGCATGATGGCCGCCTACCTGACCAAGGAAGGGACCGCGGCCCGCTTCTACGATGCCTGGGACATCGGCATGGTCAGCGACTCCAACTACATGGCGGCGGAGCTGCTGGACGAGGTCTGGGACACCATCCCCAAGGCCCTCGGCGCATACAAGGCCGGCTCGGAGAATGCCGTCCCCATCGTCACGGGCTTCATCGCCAAGGACAAGAAGGGGACCATAACGACCCTGGGCCGCGGCGGAAGCGACCTGAGCGCGACGATTATCGGCGCGGCGATGGGTGCCGACGAGATCCAGACCTGGAAGGACGTGGACGGAATCATGACGAGCGACCCCCGCGTGGTGAGCGATGCCCGGCCCGTCGGCGAGGTGACCTATGAGGAGGCGCAGGAGCTCGCCATGTTCGGCGCCCAGGTGCTCCACCCCCGGAGCATGCTGCCCTGCCGCAAGACCGGGACCCCTGTCCGCGTCAAGAACAGCTACAACATCAAGAGCCCCGGCTCCATCATCGTCGAGCAGCACTCAGGCGAACGTCCCCTGGTCACGGCGATCACCAGCGTGAAGGGCATCAGCCTCATCGACATAGAGTCCAGCCGCATGCTCGGGGCCGCGGGATTTTTGGCCCACATATTCAACCAGTTCCTCAAGTGGAACATCAGCATAGACGTGATAGCCACCTCCGAGGTCTCCGTCTCGCTGACGGTGGGCGGCAAGGCCGACCTGTCCGGCCTCCTTCCCGACCTGGAGCGGGTGGGGAACGTCATCGTGAAGAAGGACAAGGCCATCGTCACGATAATCTGCGATGCCTCCCGTTCCAGCGGAACCCTTGCCCTCTCGTTTGCCGCCCTGGAGAAGGAGGGCATAAACGTGCAGATGATAAGCCAGGGCGCCAGTAAGGTGAACATCAGCTTCATCGTCAACAACGACGAGGCCGACCGGGTCGTGAAGGTCCTGCACAAGGCTTTGTTCGGTTAGGGCTGTCGGCTCGTGCATGAAAAAGAAACGGCCCGCCTTGTGGATCTCCACAGTGCGGGCCGTTTTTCTGCCGGTTTTACTCGAAGCTTACGTCCGTCACCTGGAAGTAGGACTTCGGATGGGCGCAGACCGGGCAGGCTTCCGGAGCCTTGGTGCCGACCACGATGTGTCCGCAGTTGCGGCACTCCCAGACCTTGACCTCGCTCTTCTCAAAGACCTTGGCGGTCTCCACGTTCTCAAGCAGCTTGCGGTAGCGCTCCTCGTGCCGCTTCTCTATCTTGGCCACGCCGCGGAACTTTGCGGCCAGCGCCTTGAAGCCCTCCTCTTCGGCGGTCTTGGCAAAGCCCTCGTACATGTCGGTCCACTCGAAGTTCTCGCCGTCAGCGGCTGCCGCGAGGTTGGCCTTGGTGTCGCCGAGCTCCTCCAGCTCCTTGAACCACATCTTGGCGTGCTCCTTCTCGTTGTCGGCGGTGTGCAGGAAGATTTCGGCAATCTGCTCGTAGCCTTCCTTCTTGGCTACGGACGCAAAGTAGGTGTACTTGTTGCGGGCCTGGCTTTCCCCTGCGAACGCGGCGAGCAGGTTCTTCTCTGTCTGGGTTCCAGCGTATTTGCTCATAGTTTTTCTCCTTACGATTACGGATATGGATTGGTTACCACTCAGCCTAGACTACCCTTGCCGTGCTGGAATGTCAAGAGTGTCCGCCCGTCAGTATCTCGAACAGGCGGTCGGTGTGCTCCTGCCATGTCGTGAGGTGGATTCCTGCGCTGGAGGGGGCCTTCCCCGCCTTGAAGAGGGGGAGCCAGTCCTCTATGGCACGGGCCAGGTCCTCCGGCTCGTAGCCCGAGAAGTAATAGGCGTTGTCCCCCGCGATTTCGCGGAACACCGAGATGTCGCGGATGATGAGGGGCTTCCCGTAATACGCCCCCTCTGTGACGGCAAGGCCGAACCCCTCCCACTTGCTTGCCACGACGACCCCGTCCGCCTGCCTGTACAGGGAATCCAGCTCTTCGTCGCTTATGCCGCCTTCGTGCCAGAAAAGGCTTTCGCCATAGCAGGGGCTGCCTTTGATCAGCATGGCGGTCTCCTCGACCTTCCAGCCCTTCCTGCCCACGATGTCCAGCCGTATGTCCAGCCCCTTGTTACGGAGCAGGATAAAGGCACGTACCGCCTGGGTGTACATCTTCCGCGGCTCGACCGTGCTGACCATGAGCAGGCGGACCGTTCCCGCATGGCCGGCGGTGGGGGCGGGGGATGCCTCGTTGTCCTTTGGCGGCCTGCCTGCGGGCGAAGGCGTGCCGAAGCGGCTTGAAAAGTCGCAGCCGGACCAGACCCAGCCGAAGCGGAGTTCAGGATTCCGTTCTATGCCGGGGTTTTCCGCAAGGTATGCCTTCACGTCGTTTATCGTGGACTGTGAGTTGCCGACTATGCCGGTGTAGCGGAAGACCACCCTAAGCCACTGCTTGTATGCGAGCGTCAGCGTGTCTGAGCAGGTCTCTGGAAAGCGGATGGGGATGAGGTCATGGATGAAGAACCATATCTGGACCGCGCCGGTGGCATGCAGGCTGTCCAGGTGCCGCTCGTTGGCGATCGTTTCGTCAAGGCTGAGGTCCGGTGAATAGAGTATGTCGCCGGGGAGGGGATGGATGGCCTGTCCTGCCGTGCACTCGAACATCCCCTTTCCGTCCTTGTCGAAATAAAAGGGGACGACCTTGTACTCGCCTTCCATTTGGGAGAGGCGTTTGATTTCCTCTTTCTCCAGCCTTTGTATCCCGGTGCCGCCGTCAAACTTCCGCTGTATCGTGATGTCGAAGAAGATCGTTTTCGTGCGCTGCCAGTAGCGCGTGAAATTGGACAGCTCCGTGAGCAGGAGGGATTTCACCCTGTCCTGTGAGAAATCTGCGAGCCGTTCCGTTCCGTTTTCAATCAGTGCGCTGCGGAGTTTTTCATCCTGCGTTATGCGCTTGATTGCCTCCGCCAGGACGGAAGCCTTCTTGCTCTTCACGAGCAGCCCTGCCCCTCCCAGGAGTTCGGCTGCCGGGGAAGAATCATACGCGATGATTGGAAGCCGGTGGTGCATGGCCTCGAGCAGGGGCATGCAGAAGCCTTCGTGCTCGCCCGTGTACAGGAACAGGTCGGCAAGCCTGTAGTAGGAGGCTTTCTGCCTGCGGTTCACACTGCTCGCAAAGAACACCCCGTCAAGTCCAATGGCCGCCGGGTATTCTTTTATCGCCGTGCAGTAGGCAGAGTATTCGTCCTCAAGGCCGATGAGGAAGAGGCGGCTTTTGGGATTTATGTAGGTGTGGTACTGGTAGAACGCGCTCAGTATGTCCTGCTGCTGCTTGTCGGGAGAGAGGCGGCCGACGGAGAGGATGTTCGTGAAGCCGTCGCCCGTGTAGTGGGAGATCAGTTCCTGGTCGAAGTCCCCTTCGCTCTCTTCGTGGAAGTCGGAGAACGGAGGAATGACGAGGATGGGGCAGGTGTAGCCCAGGCTTTCAAGGTCGCGCCTGCCGTAGCTGGACGAGCTGATGCAGAGCGACGGAACGTGGTGGATCTGCCACATCTGCCTCCGGCCCGTCTTGCAGGCTGCTGCGGATTCAAATGCCCCGTATCCTTCAAATGCACGGGGGGGTATGATGCCGTGCCAGATGAAGACCTTCTTCCCGTTCAGCCTGTCGAGCTTGCACAGGAAGTCCCATTTTTCTGCGATGTGGCAGAGGACTATGTCTGCGTCGTCAACATAGTTTTCCAGAAGGTGCAGGTTCGGGATTCCAAGCCCCTCGATGTGGGGGTCAATGTTGGCGGCGAAGATGGCCGCATCATAGCCGGCCTCCATGAGCGTCCTGTGTATGGCAAGGCAGTCGTCCCCTATGACATCCTCGTGCTGTAACGATACCAGGACCTGAACGATGCGAGTCGGGCGTGAGCGTGAGGACTTCATTGCTTTGCCTCCAACATCCGGATTCGTTCTTCGAGGGACCGTATGACCTGCATGTTCCTGTCAAGGAGCTCCTCCTGCCGCTTGATGTGGGCATGCAGCATCTGGATTGTCTCCTGCATGAGCGTGTTGAACTCCTTCTGCTTTTCAAAGTTTTTATGGAAGAGGAACTTGAGCACTTTCCGGATGAGGCGCCGTTTGAACAGCGTCATCCCCG
>CAMJAJ010000093.1 GCA_946403565.1 uncultured Treponema sp.
CTCCTTCATCTGCTTCTGGGCAAGGTGGGGAAGGATGTCGCTGATGACGAACACGGGGTCATCCCCGTCCTCTCCAATCCGGACATTGACGGACGTTCCGTCCTTCCTGCACACGACGCCATGCAGGGCGAGCGGCAGGGTGACCCACTGGTACTTCTTTATGCCGCCATAGTAGTGGGTGTTCAGGTAGACCAGGAAGTCCTTCTCGTAGAGGGGGTTCTGCTTTACGTCCAGGCGGGGGGAGTCTATGTGCGCACCGAGGATGTTCAGTCCGTCCTCTATGCTCCCCGTTCCTATGTTGAACAGGGCAATCGCCTTGTTGAACTTGGCCAGGTATACCTTGTCACCGGCCTTGAGGGATTTGCATTCCTGAATGTCCTTGTAGCCTGCGGCCTTTGCATCTTCTATGATTTTAGCGCAACATTCGCGCTCCGTCTTTCCGTTTTCCAAAAAGGCCTTGTAGGCCGCAATCAGATTCTCGTCCATAACGGGGTTATTATATAGGAGAAAACGAATTGTTTCAATTGGAGGCAGGCGGAACTACTGGCGCTGACATGCCGTGCCGCGGCCGGACATGCCATCTGCCTGACCGGGAGTCCGTCTGGGCGAACTGCGGGCAGCTTGCGCCGCCCTGCCGTACCGATTGCCTGCCCGGAGTTACCTCCGCGTGCTCTTGCGCTTGATGATCTTCTTTATCTCGTGGTTGTCATTCTTCCAGAGGATTTCGGTCGTCTCTATGTCGATCAGCTCGGTCACCACGTAGTAGGTGCGGGCTGTCTTCTTGCCGTCGTCGGTGGACTCCACGATCGTGCGGATGGACCCCTGCATCATGTAGTCGGCCCCGGTCTCCGCCTTGAGCCTGGCCCGGGTTTCGGCGCGGGCGTTCTCCTGCTGGTCCTCCCGTTCCTCGCGGACTTCCGCGCGGTCGGCCTTCTGCGCGACGAACTTCACGTTCTCGTCCTCCAGCAGCTCCGCCTGCAGGTAGTCCGTCAGGATGCGGGTGTCTATGTGTTCGTCGCTCACGTTCTTGTAGGAGCCGATTATGACGCAGGGAACCTGCTTGCCGTGCGTCTTGGGGTACTGCTTTATCGCCTTGGAGCTGTTGAAGTCCTTGATTATGTCCTTTGCGACGAGGCGCACGTCCGTGTCGTTCCAATAGCCTGAGTAGTCGGTCTTCTTCGTGTCGTTTACGCGGTCAACGCTTGTAGAGGATGAGCAGCCGGCGAGGACTATCAACGTCAGTCCCAGAACGACGGTGCAGATAAACAGAACCAGATTCCTCACGTTTTTCTTCATCATTTTGTCTTTCTCCATTTCTATCATCTCACTTGCTATTCCAAACAACGGAATCCTACGTTGATTACACGAGGGAATTTTAAAAACAGGATTTTAGGGCATGAGGCCGATAGGTTCGCCGTTGCGGGCAAAATGCCCCTCGGCTGCCACAGGGGTGTCCGTAATCATTCGCCGGGAACGTTGTTCTCCTAATATGCGCATGCGCCAGTCAAAGAACCGCCGGATTCTGTTTTCCTTCATGGCGGTGATATTCCTGTTTTCCCTTGCCCCGCTTCCGGCGATTGACTACGCCTCCCGGCTCTCATATATAGAAAAGAACACCAAGAGCCTCTATGGAAAGAAGAGCGTCGTCGTGCAGGGGCTGGACGAGGGGCTGCTTTCCTATTATACGGGGGACTACGCCAGCGCCATAAAGCGGCTCACCAAGACAGAAAGCAAGATAGACGACTATTTTTCCAAGAGCATCAGCCAGTCCATCGAGTCCTTCATCGTCAATGACCTTGTGATCGACTATGCGGGCGAGGACTACGAGGACATGTACCTGAACCTGTTCAAGTCCCTGTCCTATTACCACCTGGGGATGCTGGAGGATGCGATTGTCGAGATAAACCGCTTTGAGAACAAGTCCCAGCACATTTCGCAGCGCTACGAGGCGGACCTGGTCAAGGCGCGGCAGGCGGCGGAGAACGCGGACTCGGTCCCGGTCAGCGTGACCTTCCACAACTCCGCCCTGGGGCAGTACCTGGCCCTGCTGTACCATCGGGCGGACGGCGACATGGACGCGGCGTTCAGCGCGGCCCGCTTCCTGCACGATGCGTTCATCACGCAGCGCAAGCTCTACGACTTTGACGAACCGGTGAAACTGGTCAAGGACGACCTGAACGTTCCCAAGGGCAAGGGCCGCATAAACGTGCTGGCCTTCTCCAACGGAAGCCCCTATAAGACGCAGATGTACTTCCCCGCCATCGTGTTCGATGCGGTGGTTGCGATTCCCTTCATGCAGACCCGCAGGCCCAAGGTGGGGTTCGTCGGGGTCAAGGCGACCAACCGGGAGACGGGCAAGACCTACAAGAGCTCGATGAGCCAGCTTGAGAGCCTGGAGAACGTCGCCGTGGACACCTTCCAGACCCATTCGGCGAGCATCTACAGCAAGGCGATTGCCCGCATGCTCTTCAAGCAGGTCAGCACAGGGCTGACGCGCGAGGTGGGCGGCGTGATGATGCAGAGCGACGACCCGACGGTCGCCATCATCGGGGGAATCCTGCAGGTGGCCTCTTTTGCGGGGGAGGTGAGCGCCTGGCTCACGGAGGCGGCAGACCTGCGGATGTCCAGCTACTTCCCGGCGCGGGCGGACGCGGGCGGCCTGACCGTGGAGCCGGGGCGCTACGACATAACGATGGAATTCTACCAGGAGAAGGGAGGCAAGCTCATGTACCGCAAGAAGTTCAAGGACGTGAGCGTGAAGGAAGGCAAGCTCTGCCTGCTGGAGGCTTCCTACCTGGGCAACGACGTGCTGGACAGGTAGGCAGGGCGGGCATAGGCTGCTTCCCCGTGTTTTCCAGCGGCCTCCGTTGCCACGGCCCCGCCATTTCGTTATAATTTTCCGACAGGATACTATGCAGATACGACTGGAACACCTTACGAAGACATATATGGCGGGGGAGGAGAAGATCGAGGCGGTCAAGGACAACTGCCTGACCATCCCCGAGAACAAGATTTTCGGTATCATCGGCAAGAGCGGGGCGGGCAAGTCCTCGCTGGTGCGGCTGATGAGCCTGCTGGAGGCTCCCGACGGTGGGGCTGTCTACTACGACGACAGGCGGGTTGACAATCTGGGCAAGGCCGCCCTCATCGAGCAGCGGCGGAAGATCGGCATGATCTTCCAGAACTTCAACCTCTTTTCATCCCGGACGGCGGGCAGGAACGTCGCCTACCCGCTGGAGATCTGCGGGATGGGCAAGGCCGAGACCGCGGCCCGGGTCAAGGAGATGCTCGCCCTCGTCGGACTGGAGGACAGGGAGGACGCGCCCATAAGCACCCTCTCCGGCGGACAGAAGCAGCGCGTCGCGATTGCCCGCGCCCTTGCGGCCAGGCCGGACGTGCTGTTCTGCGACGAGGCGACCAGCGCGCTGGACCCCCAGACCACCCGCAGCATACTTGCCCTTATCCGCGAGATACAGGCCAAGATGAAGCTCACCGTCGTGATGATAACGCACCAGATGGAGGTTGTCCGCGACGCGTGCTCCCATGTCGCGGTCATAGACGGCGGCGGCGTGGTGGAGCAGGGGGCTGTCGAGGACATCTTCACCTATCCCAAGTCACCCGTGACCAAGGAATTCCTTTCAAACATCGCGCCCGCGGAGGATGGGTCTGGGGGAAAGGCGTCTGCCGACTCCTCCTCGTCGTTCGTCCGCTGGTCCGCCGAGGGCGGCAAGTACACGCTGCACTTCACGGGCGGTTCCACGGGAGAGCCGGTCTTGAGCCGCCTGTCCAAGGTCGCAGACGTGGAGTTCAACATCCGCGCCGCCGGGGTGCAGCACATTCCGGCACCGCCGGAGCAGGCCGGGGCGGTAGGTCGCGACATAGGCACCATGCTCCTTGACCTGCGGGGCGAGCAGGCCGAAAAGGAGAAGGCCTTCGCATTCCTGAAGGAGAACGGCGTCATCGTGGAAAAATCGGAAGCAAACGGGGAGGAAAAGTAGTCTTATGGAAGAACTTCTCTATCTGGTCGGAACATCAACGCTGCAGACCCTGATAATGGTCCTCTTTTCCACCATTTTCTCGATGATACTGGGATTCCCGCTGGGCGTCCTGCTCAACATAACGAGCGCGAACGGCATCATGCCGCGCAAGGTGCTGAACCAGGTCCTGAGCCGCATCGTCAACGTGCTGCGCTCGTTCCCCTTCATCATCCTGATGATAGTCCTGTTCCCCCTCTCCCGCCTGATTGTCGGGACGAGCATCGGAACGGCGGCCACCATCGTGCCCCTGTCCATCGCGGCCGCCCCCTTCGTGGCGCGCGTCATAGAGTCCGCCCTGAACGAGGTGAACCCCGAGCTGGTGCTGGCCGCCAAGGCGATGGGCTCCACGAACATGCAGATAATCCTGAAGGTGCTCGTTCCCGAGGCCCTGCCGTCGCTCGTGGACGGGGTGACGCTGACGATAATCAATCTGATTGGATACTCGGCGATGGCGGGCGCGATAGGCGGAGGCGGCCTGGGCGACCTCGCAATCCGCTACGGCTACCAGCGCTTCCGCACGGGAATCATGGCCGCCGCGGTCATCGTCATACTCGTGCTTGTGGAGCTGATTCAGTTCTTCGGGTCCCGGATAAGCGCGCGCCTCATCGCCAAGCGCTGACCGGCCTTCTCAGTACTCGTAGTATTCTATCGTGTAGTCCCTGCCGCAGTCGCAGAAGCCTGCCTTGCGGTAGGCCGCGACCGCCGGGCCGTTCCCCTTGTTGACGAACAGGACGGTGGCCATGCCCTTCTGGGCCGCGCTCTCCGCGAGGAATGCCGTCAGGGCGGCCGCGAGCCCCCGTCCGCGCTCCTCCTGCACCGTATACACGCCCCCCAGCTGCATGACGTTTGAGGCAATCGCGTTTGTCCCCGCCTTGGCCGCGACAAGGGGCTGCTCCTCCGTGCCGGACACGGCCATCGCGATGACCTGCGTTCCCAGGGCCTCCCTCAGCTGGGCGCGCTCAAACTCCTCGTTCAGCCTCCGCCCTTGGATCAGCACCTCCTCCCGCATGTAGGCGTAGTGGAGGGGCAGGAGGGCGGCCTCGTCCCCCGTCCCTGCCAGCTGTATGCGGAAGCTTTCCGGCAGCTTTCCTATCGCGTCGCGGGCGGCCGCCCGGTCGGAGTACTCCAGGAAGAAGTAGGGCCGGCTCTCTAAGAGCCTCGGGGGCCTGCGCAGGCGGGGCAGGATGGTGCGGATCTTGGACAGCTCGCTTTCGAGTGCGGAGATGCAGAAAAGCTTCCGGTCCTCCAGGAAGGAGGCGAGCGCTTTCAGGCCGCTGCCCCGCATTCCGGACAGGCAGGGCAGGAACACGTCGTCGTCAAGGAAGAAGAAGACCCCGATGACCGCGGTGCCCCGCAGCATGAGGTAGACCCCGTCCTCCCGGTCCAGTATCTTGCGGGTCAGGGCGCAGCAGGTCTTTTCGTGGGGCAGCACGAAGGCGAGCGCGCGGAGGAAGTCTTCTTTCTGCTGTGCGGGGACGATTCGACATTCTGCCATAAGCCATTCAGCCGTCGAGCCCGTTGCAAAAGTCGGTCACCTTTGAAACTGTCTCCATCGTGTAAGGACCGTTCTAAACACTCGCTCGTAGCGGTTTAGAAGTTCCCATAAACAAAAAGCCCCGACCGTTCCTCAACAAGCGGAACAGGACCGGAGCTTCATCTTAAAAAGAATTATCTGTTTGGTATAGCGTCAAAAATGTGTTTAAGCTAAGGACCAGCCGTTACGCAAGCATGTTTGCTTAGCAGATGACGACTGAATTGTCCGTATGGGAGAAAGGAGCCGGAATGTACTTGTCGGCATTCCAGTCGTTTTCCCAGTGCTTTCCGTCGAGCAGATAGCGGAACTGATACTCCTTTCCAACGGACAGCTTGAGCTTCACAGAGAAGCTTCCGTCCTTTTCCTGCTTGAGCGGCG
>CAMJAJ010000094.1 GCA_946403565.1 uncultured Treponema sp.
AGGAGCTCGAAAAGACCTCGGAGCAGCTTGCCAAAAAGGAGCGTGAGGTTGAGCATCTGGATGAAAAGGCACTGTTCATTGCGAGTGTTGTCAATGCGGAAGCAAATCAGAATACGGCGGTTGAAGAGTTCAAGCGGCTTTTAGAAAAGGACTACCAGGACTATGCAAACCAAAACGACAGCCTTGCTGAAGAAGCGTCCGCGATGAAGCGCCTTCAGGACATACAGGGGCAGCTGGAGCTTGTGTCTCATGATGAACAGCTGCTTGGCAAGACCATCATAGCTATAGGCGGTGCTTTCTCCAGCGGAAAGTCATCGTTCATGAACAGCTGTTTTGTGCAGAGCGAGATAACGCTTCCCGCTGATATGGACCAGACAACGGCAATCGCAACCTATGTGATGAACGGAGATCGAACGGAGATAGTCGGCTGTTCCTACACAGGCGGAAAGCTTTCTATTCCGGGGGAGATATTCAAGCTGTTTAGTTACGGGAAGGAAGATGAATTCAAATTCAATATGAAGCGGATCATTGATCAGGTCGTGTTCAAGTCGGAGTTTGTGCATCCTTTTGAGCATATCTGTTTTGTCGATACCCCAGGGTTCAACCCCGGCTCAAATACCGAACTCGACCATGACACGGCAACAGCGGCAATTGCAAATGCGCAGGCGCTCCTGTGGTGTTTTGACATAACAGGTGGTACCATTCACAGTGACGAAATCGATATCCTGCAGGATATTCTGGAGAAGAATCCTGATATACGGCTTTATATTGTGGCAACCCGTGCAGATATACGTTCGATGGAAGAGAACGAAGAGGTTCTTTCCCAGACAGAGATGCTCCTTGAAAATAGTTTCATCGACTTCGAGGGTATAAGCCTATATACCTCTACCGAAAAGTTTGATAGTCAGCCGCAGGAATATAGCTCTGCCGTTCGTAAGATGTCCCTGCTTGAATTCCTTGAAAAGAACAATGTTCCAAACCCTCAGAAAGAAGAAGCGCTTCTGGACAAGGTGAGGGAAGTGTTTGGTGATTATATTGCAGCTGACAGGGATAGGATCGACCGAACTGCATGTCAGTTGAAAATGTTTAATGCAATCGCAAATTCATTTTGGCAGATTGCGGACAGGAAGGATGAAGCCATTCTGTATTATAAAGCGAGGCAGAGTAAGAAATTTGGCGAAGAAGCTGTACCCGATGAGGTCAGCGACGAGGAGCTGGATAGTCTCTTTGCCGGCATGAATGAGATAAAGGCCGGTTTGCAGAAGACTCTGGACAAAGACATGGCCGACATACGGGTGGCAGAGGGGCTGCGCGATACGTTTTGCCGCTGCATCCGGCGCGCCTTCAGGTGCAAGGCCGATTCCATGGAAACGGCTTGAAGCTGGCTGCCTGAGGTATCCACAGTTCCTGAAGGGGGGGGAGAAAAACGTATTTTCCTGCCCCTCCCGCTAGTCACTCGGGGCTTTTTCTGCTATCATTCCCCTATGATTGATTTGAACAGCAAGCAGAGGAAGCTGCTGGAGAAGGCTGCCCATCCCCTTTCCCCCCTCGTCATCGTGGGGCAGGAGGGCGTGACGGACGGCGTTTCAGCCATGCTTTCCTCACAGCTTGATAAGCACGAACTTGTCAAGCTGAAATTCAACGAATATAAGGAAGAGAAGCGGGAGCTGGCCGCCGGGCTTGCCCAGGCGACGGACTCGACGCTGGTGCGGATAATCGGCAACATCGCGACCTTTTACCGGGAGAGCCCGGAGGAGGACAAGCGGATGTTCAAGAAGCAGCTGGAAAAGCTTGAGAAATAAGGAGCAGAATCATGGCAGCTAAGAAAATAGGCATAATCGGTGCGATGGAGGTGGAGGTCAAGGCCCTCCGCTCCCTTTTGGCGGACGCGAAGGAGAGCGTCCTTGGCGGTCTGAATTTTGTGGAGGGCCGGTTGGACGGAACGCAGGTCGTCCTTGTCCGCTCCGGCGTGGGCAAGGTGAACGCGGCCCTCTGTGCCCAGCGCCTTGTCCTCCAGTTTGGCGTGACCCACGTCATAAACACCGGAATCGCGGGGGCGATGGCGCGGGGGCTTAAGGTGCTGGACTTTGTGGCTTCCACCGATGCCCTCTACCACGACATGGACGCGACGGGCTTCGGCTACAAGGTGACCGAGATTCCGCAGATGCCCTGCTCGGACTTCCCCGCGGACCAGGCCATGCTGGACGCGGCCAAGAAGGCGTTCGCATCCCTTCCCGAGGCGGACGGCCACAAACTGGTGGAAGGCCGCATAGCGACGGGAGACCAGTTCATCAGCGACAAGGCGCTCAAGGAGCGGATACGGGCCAATTGCGACCCCGCCTGCGTGGAGATGGAGGGGACGGCCATAGCCCACGCCTGCTACCTGAACAAGGTTCCCTTCGTCATCATACGCTGCATGAGCGACATGGCGGATGACACCGGCGAGAATACCTACAGCTTCAACGAGGAGGCCGCTGCAAACCTGAGCGCCGCACTCGTCAGGAACATGCTTACGGGATTCTGATTCCGGCTGCAATCGGGACTGTTTCAAAAGCTGTCTGCTTTTGGAGCGGCCCCTGTCAATTTCAAGCTCTGTTACGATTCTAGCCCCGGCTCGGGAAAGCACAGGAGGGTGGCGATATGGAAACTCTTTTCAACTCCGGCTGGCAGTTTGCCAAGCTTCATGTGGAAAACAAGACCTTGGCTGACGGTTCGCCGGTCTTCTATTCCCCCGATGAGTTTTATCCGTTGGCCGCAGGGCAGGAGTACCGTCCTGTCGAGCTGCCGCACGACTACCTTATCTCACAGGTGGGCGACCTGTACGAGAACTCTGTCGGCTTTTACCGGAAGGAATTCTGCCTGGAGGAGCTGCAGGAGCGGACTGCCCTCCGCTTTGAGGGCGTGTACATGAACTCGGCCCTTTGGGTGAACGGGAAGAAGGCCTTTGAGTGGAAGTACGGCTATACGGCGTTCGAGGCCGACATAAGCCCCTTCGTCAGGCAGGGGACGAACACCGTGGATCTTGTCTGTGTCTATCAGGCCCCCAACAGCCGCTGGTATTCCGGTGCGGGAATATACCGCGATGTGCACCTTGTGCAGAGTCCGCTTCCCTTTCTGGTCAATGACGGCGTTTATTTTGTCGCCAGGCGGCTGGCTGCCGGAAACTATCGGGTCAGCATTTCCACGGAGCTTGCGGCACGAAGTTCGCTGGAGTCCTCCTCTATCCTCGAGGGCTGCTCGCTTTCCTACAGCCTGGAGGAGAAAGCCGTTCCCGCCACACAAAAGAAGCACGGCAGAAAAAACAGGGGGGCGGAAAGGATATGGGAAGCCTCCGTAGGGGAGGGAGGCATGATTCCCATCTACGGCGAACGGCTTGCCAGCTACCTGCGCTCCGTCACCGGCATATCCGGCTACCGTATCTTTCAAAACCACATCGATTTTGAGCTGAACGACGTGCGGGAGTGGTCCCTGGAATCTCCTTCCCTGTACACGCTTACGGTCAACTTGGTCAGGGACGGCGAGGTTATCGGCAGCCTGTCGCAGAACATCGGCTTCCGGAGCATCACGATGGACGCGGACAGGGGCCTGTTCCTGAACGGCAGGCCGGTCAAGCTCAACGGAATATGCGGCCATCACGACCTTGGCGCGCTGGGAGCGGCATTTGACATCGAGGCGCTCCGGCGGAAGGCCCTGGTCATGCGGCGGATGGGAGTGAATGCCGTCCGCACCTCGCACAATCCCGTTCCTCCGGCATACCTCGACCTGGCGGACGAGCTGGGCTTCCTCGTGGACAGCGAGGGCTTTGACATGTGGCAGAAGCACAAGACGACCTATGATTACGCCGCCTACTTTGACGAGTGGCACGAGCGCGACGTCGCATCCTGGGTGCGGCAGGCACGGAACCACCCGTCCGTATTCATGTGGAGCATCGGCAACGAGATTTACGATACCCATCAGGAGACTGGGCCTGCCGTGACGAAGGAGCTCAAGTCCAACGTCAGGCGCTGGGACCCGGAGGAGAATGCCGCCGTCACGATTGGATCCAATTTCATGGCCGGTGAGGGTGCGCAGGAGTGCGCCACGTTTCTGGATGCGGCCGGCTACAACTATCTGGAGCGGCTCTTCGAGGAGCATCATGCCAAGTATCCCGACTGGAAGATATACGGCAGCGAGACCTCTTCCACCGTACAGAGCCGGGGGGTATACCACTTCCCGCGCTCCCGCCGCCTTTTGACCCATGCGGACCTCCAGTGCTCCACGCTGGGCAACTGCACGACCAACTGGGGGGCAAAGGATAGCTCCTTCGTCGTGACGGCATACCGTGACCGTCCGTTCACGATGGGGCAGTTCATCTGGACCGGCTGGGACTACATCGGGGAGCCGACCCCCTATCAGACCAAGAACTCCTACTTTGGGCAGGTGGACACGGCCGGTTTCCCCAAGGACACCTACTATATCTACCAGGCAGGTTGGACGAGCTACAAGGATGCCCCCTTTATTCGCATTACCCCCTACTGGGATTTCAACGAGGGGCAGCTGGTGGACATACGGGCCTATTCCAATGCTCCTGGAGTGGAGATCTTTGTGAACGGCAGGTCGGTCGCCAAGTTCAACCGCGATGTCGCCAGCATGCAGGACCTGGGCCCCGGGGTGCAGGTTCCCTACGAGCAGGGCGAGATAGCGGCGGTCGCCTACGACGAGCGGGGGCGTGAGATTGCCCGCGACGTGCGGAAAAGCTTCGGCGATGCGGCGCGCCTCTGCGTCAGGGAGGAGCAGGAGAACCGGACCGAAGGGGGCCGCCTCCGCTTCTTTGACATCTCCGCGCTGGATTCGGCAGGCAGGGATTGTGAGAACGCCCGTTGCCTTGTCACCGTGCAGCTTTCGGGACAGGCCCGGCTCCTGGGACTGGACAACGGCGACAGCACGGACTATGACGAGTACCAGGGGGCCGATGGAAAGCAGCATACCCGCCGTATGTTTTCTGGCCGCCTGCTTGCGATAGTGAGGATGGACAGTCCGGATGCGGACTTTACGATTGCCGCCGCAAGCCGGGGCCTTGAGGGGGCGGGTATGGAGTTCCAGCATGGTGAGGCGCTTGCGGCAAAGCGGCTTCCTGCCGGTCTCTTTCCGGAGCCTGCCGGGTATGTTCCCGTCAGGAAGATAGCGCTTTCCTGTACGGGCGGGAGCAGGAAGCTTTGCCCGGGGGCGGCCGAGGCTGTCCTTGCCGCGGAACTGTATCCCGCTGATGCGAGCGACAGGACGCTTGCATGGAAGGCCGTGGACGCGGAAGGGGTGGAAAGCTCCTGCGTCAGGATAGAGCCGTCGGCTGATGGCCTGACTGCGCGGGTCGTGGCGGAGGAGGACGGGGAATTCCGCCTGTCCTGTTCCGCCTCCAACGGCCGGGGACAGCCGGAGGTGCTGAGCGAGCTGGAGTTCTCGGTCTCGGGAATGGGCAGGAAGGCCCTGAACCCCTATTCCTTTATCTACGGCTGCCGCTGTTCCCGTCCGGCGGAAACAAAGCTTTCGTTCGACGGAGGCATTTTCACCGAGGAAGGAAGGTCGTCGTATACCTTTGACCGAGTTGACTTTGGCAAGGACGGGGCGGACGTGATGACCGTGCCGATATTCCATTGGGACGACGAGTTCCCGCTTGAGATATGGGATGGAACATTCGAGGACGGGAAATCGAAGGGTGCGCGGCTCCTTTTCAAGGGGAACTACCGGGCCAAGAGCGTCTACAACGTGTACAGCCCGAACACCTTCCTCCTTTCCCGCCGCCTGTTCGGCCTGCACAGCATAAGCTTCGTCACGTTTGACAAGCTTTCCCTGCACGGCTTCTCCTGTCCCGTCACTCCCAAGGCGCGGGCCTTCTTGGCTGCGGCTGACGCGGACAGCATAACCGGAGATGCCTTCACGCGGCAGGA
>CAMJAJ010000095.1 GCA_946403565.1 uncultured Treponema sp.
AGGTATACCGCCGGTATGTTCAGGCTGGAGGCGAGCGCGGTGCGGAAGCGGACCGGGCCGTTGTAGCGGTTGTTGAAGTTGAGCGGCACGTACACCCCGCTGGAACCGAAGTCCTGCTGTATGTCGGGAAGCACCGTGGCGGGCGAAAAGCCTTCCTCAAGTGCGAAGGCGTACAGGAAGGGCTTCATGGAGCTGCCCGGCTGGTTCCTCACGGTGACGCCGTCGATCTGCCCCGAATGTTCGTCATCGTCAAAGGAGGCGTTCCCCGCCCAGGCAAGCACCTCGCCGGTCCGGTTGTCCAGCACGATGGCCGCCCCGTTGTGGATCCGGGAGTCGCGGTATTCCTCCAGCTTCTTCTGTATCAGGAATTCCGCCTGCGCCGTGAGCTCGCTGTCCACCGCAAGCTCCACCGTGGGGGGTATGACCTGCCCCCGCTCCCGGTATACTGCCACGGTATGGTTTACCAGGTGCATGCAGATGGAAGGGTAGCGGAAGCTTTTCTCCGGGGCAAAGTCCGCGGGGCGGCGGGGAATTCCGGCAAGCCGCTCGCACTGCTCGGGGCTGAGCAGCTCCGGCTCGCAGGAAAAGAACGAGCGCGCCGCGCTCCCCACGCCCTCTACCTGATGGCCGAACGGCACCGAGTTCAGGTACAGCTCCAGTATCTCGTCCTTGGACAGCTTCAGCTCCAGGTACACCGCCCGCACGGCCTCGAGGGCCTTGACCGCGAGGTTCACCCTGCCCTTCCTGGGCCAGATGATGCGGGCGAGCTGCATCGTGATCGTCGAAGCCCCGCTGACGACCCTGCCTGCCTGCCCGTTCTGCACCGCCGCGCGCGCAAGCGAGAACACGTCCACGCCGAAGTGCCTGCGGAAGTTCCGGTCCTCCGCCGCGATGAACGCCTCGATCAGGTCCGGGCCCAGCCTGTCCAGCGGGTAGTATTCCCGGCGCAGCCCCTCCTCCAGCGGCATGACGTAGAGCAGGACGCCGTTCCGGTCGTAGAAGCGGCTGGAGTACTGCCGGCCCACGAACGAGCGGATGCTTCTGGACGGGATGAGCTTGACGGCAAGGAGGGCCAGCGCGAGCAGCAGGATGCAGGCGAGCAGGACCCGGAACGGCTTTTTCATGGGCCCATTGTAGCACGTTCGCCCCTGTTTGTCATAGGCTCCTGGCCCCCCAGATGCGACCCAAATTGGAAACATTTCTCCCGCCTTGTTCTACTCTTGACAGGAATCGAATTTGTCGGATAGGCTATATATGGAGGGCTGCAATGATGAACATTGAAAACAAGGAGCTGTATGTAAAGGAGCTTGCTCCCCACCTGTACCTGATGGACGAGGCCCACGAGGCCACCGGCTACGTCGTGGTGGGCGAGGACCGGGCATGCGTCATCGACACGATGATGGGCTACAACGACATCAAGGCGGCGGTCCGCAGGATAACGAACAAGCCCCTGACGGTCGTGAACACGCACGGCCATCCCGACCATATATACGGAAACGTCTATTTCGACGAAGCCTACATCCACCCGAACGACATCCCCACCGCAAAGGAGCACATGCAGAACCCTGCCTTTGTCGAATGGTGCGGCATCCGCGAAATCAAGATGCCGCCGTTCAAGCGGATATGCGGCGGCGACGTGATAAACCTCGGAGGAAAGACGCTCAAGGTGTACGACCTGCCCGGCCACTCCAAGGGCGGAATCCTCCTCCTCCTGGAGGAGGACCGCATCCTCTTCACCGGCGACAGCATAAACCACCACCTGTGGATGCAGCTGCCCGGCAGCCTCCCCCTGCCGGAATTCCTTAAGGAGCTGGACAAGGTGATGTTCCTCGCAAAGGACGCCGACCTCATCCTGCACGGGCATGCGCGGGATTTCGACGACATATCGCTCATGGGCTGCGTGCGCAGGGGCGTGGAGGAGATCTGCAACGGGCAGACGGACGGCGACACGCCCTACCAGTGGTTCGGCGGGACGGCCTTCCAGCACGCCTTCAGCGTCCTCCCGGGCCGGCACTACCAGCAGGATGACCACGTCATCTGCTACAACCGCCCGGTCTGAGCGCGCCTCAGTTTGTCACAAAGGGATTCCAGAAACGGTTGCCGTCGCAGTAGGTGACGGCGAGCGCGGCGGCGGCGAACAGGAGGGTCACCGCTATCACGATCCGGTCCGCCTTCCCGAGCCTCCTGGCCGAATACCAGGTCCTGCCCTTGTGCTTGCCGAATCCGCGCAGCTCCATCGCGTTCGTCACCGAATCGATCTTCTCCATGCTGGTGAACACGAGCGGGAACAGGATGGCCCCCATGTTCTTGATGCGCGAGAAGAAGTGCGCCCGCGACGACATCTCTATGCCCCGCGCCTCCTGCGCGTTCTTTATCCTGCTGAAGTCCGTCTGCACGTCGGGGACGTAGCGGAGGGCGATGGCAAGCGAGTAGCTTGCCGTATAGGGCAGGCCGATCCTGTTCAGGCTGGCGGCGAACTCGCTGGGGTTTGTCGAAGTGAGGAACATGAACACCGACGGCACGATGGAGAAGTATTTCAGAATCAGGTTCAGCTCATAGAAGAGCTGTTCGGCGGTGAAGGTGTAGCGGTCGGTCAGCCTGAGCAGGTCCGTTCGGGAGCCGTAGATCCTGCAGCCCTCGTAGGGGGAGAAGAGGAACACCGCGATGACGTTCACCGACAGGAAGAGCAGTATGAGGAAGAAGACGGACCGCACCTGCGACCATTCCGTCCGTGACAGCCGGAACACGACGAGGCTTGCCACGACCATCACGGCGAGCACCCGCGTGTCGTAGGTCAGCATGCAGGTGAGCGTCCAGACGATGAAGAACACGAGCTTGGTCAGCCCGCTCAGCCTGTGTATGAGGCAGTCCTTTTCCTTATAGGAGATTATCCTAGCCATTCGATACCCCCGTATCCTGCGCGCGGAGCCTGCGCTCGTAGTGGATGAAGCGGTCGGTCAGCTGCTCCGGGCTTTCGATGCCGCATCTGACGGCCAGGTCATAGAGGCTGGTCCGCTTCAGGCTCGCCGCCTCCGTTATGCGCTCGTCGGTGAGGATCGCGGAGCTTTTCCCGTCGGCGATGACGTGCCCGCCGGAAATGACGATCGCCCGGTCGGTGTATTCCAGCATCAGGTGCATGTCGTGGGTAATCATCAGGATCGTGATGCCCAGCTCCCGGTTGAGCGTGCGGAGGAATTCCATGATCTCCGTGTAGTGCGCCCAGTCCTGCCCCGCGGTCGGCTCGTCCAATATGAGCAGCTCCGGGTCCATCACGAGGATGGAGGCTATGGTCACCCGCTTCTTCTGCCCGAAGCTCACCGCGCTCACGGGCCAGTTGCGGTAGGGGTATATGCCGCAGACCTTCAGGGCGCGGGTGACCCGCTCCTTGATCTCGTCCTTGGGGACTTTCCTGACGGCAAGGCCGAGCGCGACCTCATCCCAGATCATCGTCTTGGAGATCATCTGGTTCTGGTTCTGCAGGACGAATCCGATCTTTTCCCCGCGCTGCTTGATCGACCACGACGAGATCTCCTCCCCGTTCAGGAGGATCTCGCCCTTGTCCTGCCGGTTGAAGCCGCAGATGAGCGAGGCCGTGGTGGACTTGCCCGCGCCGTTCGTCCCGACGATGCTGACCATCTCGCCCTTCTGAATCTTGAAGCCCACGTCCTCCACGGCCCAGGGCAGGTTCCTGTCGTAGCGGAAGCAGAGGCCCTTCACCTCCAGCGCGGGCGGGGTCTCCGCCTTTACCGGGGGCGGGTCTATCCTCTGGAACCAGGACTGCAGGGCGGCCCGGTAGGGGGCGAAGTCCATCGTGTCGATATGCCCCGGCCTGTCCTCCGTTTTCAGTCTGCAGCCGGCATATTTCAGCGCGGAGATGTAGAGGGGCTCGCGGATACCCTTCTGGGGCAGCAGGTCGGAGCAGAGCAGCTGGTCCGCCGTCATGTCCGCCGCAATCTCCCCCTTCTCCACGAGGATGATGCGGTCGACGTGCCTGTACAGCACGTCCTCCAGACGGTGCTCGATGATGATGACGGTCTTGCCCTGCTCGCGGTTCAGGCGGTCGATGAGCTCGATGATCTTCTTGCCCGCGGCGGGGTCCAGATTGGCAAGCGGCTCGTCGAACAGGAAGATCTCCACGTCATCGACGAGGATTCCCGCGAGCGAGACGCGCTGCTTCTGCCCGCCGCTCAGGGCGCCGGGAACGGAGCCGAGCAGCTGCTCCACGCTGACGGTGCGGGCGGCCTCCAGGACCTTCCGCTTCATCTCCTCCTGGGGTATCTGGTCATTCTCCAGCGCGAAGGCGATGTCCTCCGCGACGGTCAGGCCGATGAACTGCCCGTCGGTATCCTGCAGGACGGTTCCGACCTGCTTGGACATATTGAAGATGCCCTCCGCCGCCGGGTTCAGGCCGTTCACGCTGAGCGAGCCTTCAATCTTGCCCGGGAAGGTGGAGGGTATGAGGGCGTTTATGCACTTGGCAATCGTGGACTTGCCGGAGCCGGAAGCCCCGACGATGAGAACCTTCTCGCCCTTATTTATTGAAAAGCTGATGTGCTTGAGCGTCGGCTGCGCCTGCGTCCGGTAGGTGTAGCTGAAGTCCTTGAATTCGATGATCGGGGCCGACGGCATCTTGCGCTACTCTTCCTTCAGCGAGCCGGACTTGGTCTTGACCTTGGAATAGCCGAACGCGAGCAGGGTTCCGAGGATGGCGACGATGACCAGGTTCGTGATGGCGGCAACGACACCCTGGGCGAAGACCTTGTTGGCCGGCTCCTTGTAGATGAGGATGTCCAGCACGGGGGCAAAGGCGATCCATGCGATGGCGTTGGCGAGAATCTGGACGACGTTGAAGAGGACTATCTGCTTGCTGCCGAAACCGCCGTTCTCAATGGCATACCTGCTGGCGAACAGGCCGACCAGAAGGCCGAAGATTGCGTCCGGGACGACCCATGACCACCACACGCTTCCGTAGAAAAGCGCGTCTCCCAGCGCATGGCCGATGAAACCGATCGCGAAACCGGCGACCGGGCCGAAGACCGCCGCAAAGAATGCGAGGACGGCGGCGCGTACCTGCAACGCGGTGTTGGGGACAAATCCCACCGGAATCTGAACCGTCGTCAGCGCGACGAATATCGCCGCCCCGATTCCTATCGCGACGACCTGACGGATGACCGACTTGCTGCTTTTGCTAGCCATAACAATTCTCTCCTTTGTTCGTAATATGACGGAAGTATAGCCCAATATACCTATTAGGTCAATAGGTATTCACCCCAGGGCTGACCACCACTAGGACACACGGCAGGGCTGGCAGGCAGGCCCGCGACCGAGGCAGACAGACCCGCGGCCGGGGCTGGCAGGCAACAGCCGCCCTCCCCCGCCGGTTTCCGCACAAAAAAAGCCCCCGTCCGCAGCGCGGGCAGGGGCCTTCTGTCATGCGGCAGGGAAGCACGCAGCTTCCTCTATGCCGCTTACGGCTTTACGACGACCTCGGCGAGGTGGGGCAGCTTCTTGAGGTCCTTCTTGAGTCCCTCCTCGCGTGCCTTGTTGACGTAGGCCGGATCCTGGAAGCTGTAGGTGAAGTTCGTGTGGACGTCATAGGTTCCCTTCATCAGGGCGTAGGCATCCTCGGTCATGACCAGCTCCTCGTCGGTCGGGATGACGAACACCTTCACCTGGCTGTCCGGCGCGGAAATGCAGGTCTCCGCGTTGCCCGTGAAGCTGTACTCGTTCTTCTGCAGGTCGATCTTGATTCCCATGTGCTCAAGTCCGCGCAGGGTTCCGGCCCTCGTGATCGGAGAGCGCTCGCCCACGCCCGCGGTGAAGACGATCGCATCCACGCGGCCAAGCTCGGCCATGAAGGCGCCGACGTACTTCTTGAGCCGGGCGCAGTACATGTCGATCGCCAGCAGGGCCT
>CAMJAJ010000096.1 GCA_946403565.1 uncultured Treponema sp.
GTTTAGGAGGTTTGGATATGAAGATTGCGCTTGTAGGATATGGAAAGATGGGGCACATGATAGAGCAGGCTGCCCTTTCATGTGGACACAGTGTCGTCACCACCGTTGATGTCGTCGCGCCAGATGCGAAGGTGAAGGTTGCTGCCGGTGACGGGGCGGCCATTGCGAATGCTGTGACGGCGAGCGGGGCGGAAGGTGTGATAGAGTTTTCCCATCCTTCGGCGGTCATGGGCAACATCCAGGCCTTGCTCCCGACTGCACTGCCCCTTGTCGTGGGGACGACCGGTTGGACGGACCGGGAGGCGGAAGTTGCCGCCCTTGCCGCCAAGACGGGCGGAACGCTGATGAGGAGTGCGAACTTTTCAATAGGGGTGAACCTCTTCTATAAAATAGTGCAGGAGGCGGCCAGCCTTGTCAGCAATTTTACTGAATACGACATGGCCGTATGGGAGATGCACCATAACCAGAAGGCAGATTCTCCGTCTGGGACTGCGCTGGAAATTGCCCGCCGCGTGATGGCGGGGAACAAGGCCAAGACCGAGATGGTCACGGACGCCTTCCACGAGCGGCCCAAGGCAAACCAGCTGCACGTGTCTTCCACCCGCTGCGGCTCGGTGCCGGGCACGCACACCGTGTTCTTTGACTCCGCCGCCGACACGATAGAGCTGACCCATACCGCGCGGAGCCGCCAGGGCTTTGCCATGGGGGCCGTCCACGCGCTGGAGCGCCTGCGCGCGATGCTGGCGGACGGTTCGCTCAAGGCGGGCAAGCTCTACGGCATGTCCGACGTGTTCCCCGGCCTCTTCGACTAGCCGCGGGTCGGCGGCGTTGGGGCTGCCGGTCGCGGGGTAGGGCCGCATTTGGGCGGGCCGTGCTGTACTAGGGCGGCCCATTCCGCCTGTCTGTCAACCCGCCCGTTCCGCCTTGGAACGGCCTGGCCGCCATCCGCAGCTCCTACCGCATTGAGACAGCCTGTTACCTGCTACACCAGGGCGAGGCCCACCATTTCGTCCACCGTCCGGTAGCCGTGCGTCTTCATGAACTTTGCCAGTCCGCTGATGATTTCCTCCATGACCCGGGGGTTGGAGAACTTCGCGCTGCCGACCTGCACCGCGTTCGCCCCGGCCATGATGAACTCCACCGCATCCTGCCAGCAGGTTATGCCGCCCATGCCGATGATCGGGACCCGCCTGAACGCGGGAATCGTGCGCATCGCGGCCGCCACGTCGTAGACCATCCTGAGCGCGATGGGTTTGATTGCGGGGCCGCACAGGCCCGCCTTCACGTTGTCGAACGTGGGCCTGGCCCGCTCTATGTCTATGCTCACCGCATTTATCGTGTTGATGAGGCTCAGCGCGTCGGCTCCGGCCTCCACGCATGCGAGGGCGACCGCCACGATGTCGGGGGCGTTGGGCGAAAGCTTGACGATGAGGGGCTTCTTTGTCGCCTTCCGGACGGCGGACACGCAGCTCTTGGCCAGCTCGGGGTCAAGCCCCCATGCCTGGCCGCCTGCCTTGACGTTGGGGCAGCTGATGTTCAGCTCTATCATGGTGATGTCCGTGGCGTCCAGCAGGGCCGCCGCCTCCACGTAGGACTCTATGTCGCTGCCGGCGAGGTTCGCTATGGCGACCGGCCCGAGCGCGAGCATGGCAGGAAGCTCGTCCTGTATGAAGGCCTTCACGCCGGGGTTCTGCAGGCCGATGGAGTTGATGTTCCCCGCCACCACCTCGATGATCCGCTGGCCCGAGTTGCCCAGGCGCGGCTCCAGCGTGACGCCCTTGCCGACGATGCCGCCCAGCACCTTCGCGTCCGCCATGCCCCGGTAGTTCTGCCCGAAGCCGTAGGTGCCGGACGCGGCGATGACGGGGTTGCTGAATTTGACCCCTGCGATCCTGACGCTCGTGTCCGGAATGGTGTCGTTTGGGAGGGGCTTCCTGCGGGGGGCGGGCTTTTCAAAGACGATCCGCTGCGCGTCAAAGACCGGCCCGTCCTTGCAGACCCGCGCGTTCCCGTCGGTCGTCGGTATCGTGCAGCCCAGGCAGGCCCCCACGCCGCACAGCATGTGGGATTCCATGCTTATGAAGCAGCGCACCTCGGTTTCGAGGGCAAGGTCCTTCAGGTAGGCGAGCATGGGGGTGGGGCCGCAGGCGAAGATCGCCTTGTAGCCCCGTTCCCGGATGGTGTCGGCGGTGAGCGCGGCGGGCAGCATGCCCGTGATTCCCTCGCTTCCGTCCTCGCTGGTTATGGTGAGCGAGGCCGCCTTGACGTTCTCCAGTCCGTAGCCTGTGCCCTTGAAGCTCGCAAAGAAGTCGTATGACTTGGCCGGGAGGGATTCGGCAAAGAAGGCCACCGGGGCGACGCCGATTCCGCCGCCGACGATGCAGACCTCGGGGTGTCTCACCTTGGAGGCATCGAGGCGAGGCTTGAGGTCCTCGGGAATCGTAAATCCGTTGCCGAGCGGGCCGATGATCTGGATCTCATCGCCGGGGAGCAGGGTGGACAGCTCCTGGGTGCCGCGCCCCTTCCGGAGGATGAGGAACTGGAGCTTGACGACCTTGAGCCCGGTCTGCACGTCTATATGCTCCTCGCTGTGGAAGACGCTTATGGGGCGGCCGTATTCGACGGAGCTGACGGCCCGCCGCAGCAGGTAGAACTGGCCGGGCTTGGGGGCCAGCTGCTCGGGGTGGGGCAGGATGACGTCGGTTTCGAGCAGGAATACGTTCGTCTGCCCGCCGACCAGGCTCGATTTGCTCACGATGCACTTGCAGAAGTATTGAAGGCCGTGTCCAGATGCGTCTATTTCAGCTGTGTCCATAGTTTCTCCCGATGCAGTATTGTTGAGGTGCTTTCGCACTATAACCGATTTCCGGCGTTTAATCTATGTGAACCTCGAAAAATTGCGCCATGCGCGTTTTGCCTTGAGGCTACGCTGGCGGTTCCGAGGTGTTTTGGCCGGGCAGTTTCAAAGGCGCGGCGGCTCGCAGTCCGTCCGATGGGGTTAGCCCAACAGCCGCTCCACGACGTCGAGGAGGCCCTCGCCTTCGGCCAGCCTGATGCTCCTGGCGCAGCCCGCATTCCTGCCGACCTCCTCGTCCCGCCAGCTGTCCCCGATCATGCAGGAGGCGGCGATGTCTATGTGGAAGTCCTCCGCGGCCTGCGTGATCAGGCCCGTCTCGGGCTTGCGGCAGCCGCAGGGCCGCTTGTAGGCGGGCCGTTCCCCGGGGAAGCCCGCGTCCGGATGGTGGGGGCAGAAGTAGATCGCGTCCAGGTAGGCCCCCTCCCTGCCCAGCAGGGTCTCCAGCTTGTCGTGTATCTGCCGGAGCTCGCCGAAGTCCAGCTCCCCGCGGGCAATCTGCGGCTGGTTCGTCACGACGATGGCGAGGTAGCCGCTTTCGTTTATCCTGCGGATGGCCTTCGCCACGCCGGGAAGGAGCTCCATGTCGTCGATGTCTTTCAGAAAGCCCGCGCTCCTGTTCAGCGTGCCGTCCCGGTCCAGGAAGAAGGCCTTCTGGGGGTGGCCCAGGTTCCTCGCGCTGACAAGCCCGTTCCCGATGTCCGCCTCCACCTGCCGGTAGCGTTCGGGGGTCCCCATGTCCTTGACGTACTCGCTGGAGTCGTAGGCGTAGATTCCCCCGCTGGCGACGGCGGGCTTGAGGATGTCGCGGTCCAGGTCCAGCTTGCCGCCGCGCTTTTCGGGCGGGAAGCTGGCCTCGGCCTGGGAGAGCAGGGCAGGGGAGATGATCTGGATTCCCGCGTTGACGCGGTTGTGGTACCAGAGGCGGTCCTCCTCCTTGTTCAGCCAGCGGGCCACCCGCCTGCTGTCGCGCGGCATGCCCCCTTCCTCTGCCGGGGGCAGGATCTCCGTCTGGATCAGGGCGGAGTCGTAGGGGTGGCTGTTGGGGTGGGTCATCAGGCTGGCCAGGGCGCCGTGCTCCCGGTGGAAGGCGATGAAGCGGGAGAAGTCTATGTCGAACACCGTGTCGCCGTTGAGCAGCAGGAAGTCCTCGGCGCCAGGCCCGCGCAGGCCGTCAAGCCGGTAGAGCGCGCCGGCGGTCCCCAGCGGCTCGGACTCCTCGTAGTAGCGTATCTGCACGCCGAATTTCCCGCCGTCGCCGAAGTACTCCCGGATGAAATGCCCCAGGTGGCCGATGACGAGCGTTATGTCGGTGATTGCATTCCGGGCCAGGCATTCCAGCTCCCATTGCAGGATGGGCTTTCCGCATATCCGTATCATGGGCTTGGGAAGGTCGCTCACCATCTGGGCAATCCGCGTGCCCTTCCCGCCCGCCATTATGACCGCTTTCATCCTGGGAAGAAGTGCTCCTCTATCTGCAGGCAGAGCGCATGGTACACCGGGAGGTGCAGCTCCTGAATCTTGAACGTCTCGTGCTCCGGCACGATTATCGCGGCATCGGCGAGCCTTGCGATGCGCCCTCCGTCTCGGCCGGTCAGCGCGATTGTGGCAAGCCCCTTCGCCTTGGCGACGGTCATCGCGTAGACGATGTTCTTGGAGTTGCCGCTCGTGGAGATGCCCAGGAACACGTCCTCCTTCCTGCCGTAGCCCATGACCTGCTGGGCAAAGACCACGTTCCCGTCCACGTCGTTCAGGCTGGCGGTCATCAGGGCCGTCTGGTTGCAGAGGCTTATCACCGGAAGCCCCTCCTCCAGCTTGTCGGCCAGGTAGCCGCCGCACTCGCCGTCTATCGCGGCGAGCCTGTCCAGGAAGGCGTGGTCAGGCCGCCTGGCCTTGACGAAGGATTTCAGCAGTTCGCCCGCGATGTGGTCGCTGTCCGCCGCGCTGCCGCCGTTCCCGGCCGTAAGCAGTTTTCCTCCGGCGGCGAAGGAGCGTTCGAGTATGGCGTAGGATGCCCGTATCCCCTCCTCGCAGGCTGCCAGGCAGGGGTAACGGCTGATGAGTTCCTGTATATGGTCGGTCATGCTTTCCTGTTCCTTTTAGCCCTGAATCTGGATGGAATTCTCTTCCTCGTCCAGCTCGAGGGGAGGCAGGCCGGTCTTTTCCAGCTGCTCCAGCTGGCTCTTGAGCGCCCAGGAGATCTTGTTCTGCTCCTCAAGCCGCTGGGCCAGCACCTTGCTCAGGAAGATGCCGTAGTGCGGGTTCCGGCGGATGAGCAGGAGGAAGACAGCCTTGGGGACCTTGATGAGGCGGCACATGTTGCCGGTCGCGATGACGGTGGCCGTCCTCCGGTCGTCCAGGAGGAAGGCCATCTCGCCGATGAACATGTCGGCGGGGGTCAGGATCGCGGAAAGGCGGCCGTTCATGTAGACCGCGTAGCGGCCGGACACGATGAAGTAGAGGTCGTTGCTCAGGTCGTTCTGGCGGCAGACGATCTCCCTGTCCTTGTAGTGTATCGTGTCCAGGTTCTGGATGAATCCCGGAATCGCGTTCACGGAGTCCATGCTGTTCTTGATGGCGAAGGTGACGATGTTGCCCTTCTCGTTGTACTCCACCTTCTGGACCACGCCCTGGCTCATCTTTATGCCGCGGCCGTGCAGCTCCTCGTCCTCCGCCCGGTGCTCCAGCATCTTCTTCCAGTCAAAGCCGTCGCCGTCGTCCTCGATCCGGAACGCGGAGGCGCCCTTGCGTATCTCGTAGGAGATGTGGACCTTCCGGTTCTTGTACTGCTCCATCTGGCTGCGTTCCTGGATCAGGTCCATGATGTCGTTGCCGCCCATGAGCCACTTGGTCTTCTCGCTGTAGCTTATCTCCAGGTTGCCGTGCTCGACGGCGTTGTTCAGGAATTCGGACAGGGCCAGCTTGAGGCCGGAACAGCTGTCGCGGGAGATGCGGTCGGTGTTGTAGAGGTAGCTGACCAGCATGTTGGAGTAGAAGTGCAGGTTCATCGGGTCGTTGCCGGAGACGAAGCTGCCCTTCTCCTCGCCGCCGAT
>CAMJAJ010000097.1 GCA_946403565.1 uncultured Treponema sp.
GATCTGAGCGACGACACCAGCTGGCTGCCGGACTTCCGCCGGACGCAGCCCTTCAGCAGTGCCCTGGCCAAACCGGTCTGGTGTTGGAAAGAAGCCTGTATATAGGTCTGGCCCGGTACGGATCCTCACGGCGGGTCGTGTCGCGCTGTCGTGAGCCTGCGTTATGACCTATCGTGGGCCTGCGCTCCCAACGGTTTTTTACGCTGCCTCATTGCTTTTTCCCATTCCCGCCCTCTCAAAAAACGGGGCTTGCCCAGTCGTTTGAGATGCCCTATACTGGAAAGGAATGAGAAAACGGCTTGCGTTCCTCACATCCGTATTCATCCTCGCCCTCGCCACGGCCGGCGCTCCGGCGCAGAGCTCCTTCGCCCTGTACTTCAACTCGGACAGGACGGGGATAGGAACCGTCATAATCTACAATGAGACGTCGCTGCCCCTTTCCATCGGCGTGAACGGCGGCATGGACTGGTGGGGTGACGGCGGGGAAGGGGAGGCTTCCATCCTGGCCCCGGGCGACCTTGCGTCCCTGCGGACGGATTTCAGGACGGGCGACTGCATCATGATTGAGTCGGAAAGCGATAGCGTCTCGCTTGCCCTGTCCAGCGACCGCGACAGCGTGTACGTGTACGCGAGCGACGGGCTGGACGAGGGGCGGGTCTTCAAGGAGAGATAGCCAAGCGGCCTAAAGTCCAGTGGGTTAAAGTCCAGCAGGCTAAAGTCCAGCAGGCTAAAGTTCTGCGGTCTTTTGAAACTGGGGCAAATTTTTTACTGGAAATATCGGGGAATAGGGTGTAGACTAGAAGAATATGGACGTATCACTTTTGAATCCGTTTTTATCCTCGTGCCAGGACGCATTCGCCCAGATGTTCAACATAACCCCGCAGCACAAGGATCCCTATCTGCTCCATCCCGGGACGCACCCTTGGGAAATATCCGGAGTCGTAGGTGTCTCCGGGGACGAGATAGGCATAGTCGCGTTCAGGCTGCACAAGCTCCTCGCAAGCAAGATGCTTGAGATTTCGGGCATCTCCGTGGATTCCGAAGAGGAGCGGGATGCGATGGAGAAGGACCTTGTCACGGAGTTCACCAACATCATAACCGGTAACGCGGTTTCCGCCATAACGAACAGGAACATAACGGTCTCCGCGCCGTTCGTGCTGTCGGGAGTCAACCATGAGATTTCCTGGCCCAAGAACACCAAGGTCATAGCCGTCCCCTTCATAACTCGCCAGGGCTCCTTCGAGGTGGACCTGTGCTTCAAGGACCGGTGACTTGAGGGAAGCTCCGAAAATGTGCGCCGAGGGACTGCGCTGGCCGGAGCTTTGAAGCTACGCTGGCCGGGCCGAGCTGCCCTTTATCCTTCCTTCCTGCTTCCCAGCAGCCTGTCCAGCTCCTGCCCGACGCCGAGGGCAGAAAGCAGGGCTGCCTCCCGCTCTTTTGAACGCCTGATTGCCCCCTGCCCATCGCCGCTTTCGATGTCCACCTCCCGCTTCTTGACCGCCCGCAGGAGGATGTTCTTGGGTGTGTGGCTCATGTCTATGAATTCCAGCACCTGCACTTGGTAACCTGCCTGCTCCAGCAGCTCGGCGCGGATTGCGTCGGTGGCGAGGGCGGCAAAGCGCTCCCGGATGAGCCCGTAGCGGGTCAGCGAGGCGAAGGGGCTGGCCAGCCCGCCGCCGCCCTGGGCAGGGCTGTCAGGTTCCGGCCCTCCTTGGGCAGGGGCACCACCGGTGGGCGGCATGCCGTCCTTTGCCTGCCCGCTGCCGATGGCGGGGACAATCTGCGGCAGGCCGTCCGCCTGCAGCTGCGAGTTCAGCTCGTGCTGGCAGCAGGGGACGGACAGGATGACCCTGGCCCCCTGCCGTATCGCCCAGTCCAGCGCGTAGTCGGTCGCCTTGTCGCAGGCATGGAGGGTTATCACCATGTCCGGCCGATGCGGGTCGCTGTAGTCGGCTATGTTCCCCACCTTGAACGTCAGGCCGCCGCAGCCGGATTCCTCGGCGAGCTTCTGGCAGTCTGCAATCACGTCCTCCTTCAGGTCTAGCCCGGTTATGGCAACGTCGAGGTGGCGCAGCCCGCTGAGCAGGTGGTGGACGGCGAAGGTCAGGTACGACTTGCCGCAGCCGAAGTCCACGACGCGGAGCGGACGCTGGGGCGAAAAGCCCCCTTCCGCCGCCGCCCCGTCCGCAAGCTCGTCCAGCACATCGTCGATGTACTCAAGGAAGCGGTTTATCTGCCGGAATTTGTCGTAACGCTGCGCCACGACCTTCCCTTCGCGCGTCATCACGCCGAGCCGCACCAGGAAGGGGACGCTCACGCCTTCTTCTATTATATACTTCTTTTTCCGGTCCGCGCCTGCCGCGAAGGAGGGGGCTTCCGGGGTCTTGACGGGGCGGCGGAAGGTCCGCGCCTCCCCGCGCTTGTTGGCCAGGGTGGTCAGCTCCTCCGCCTCCGTCCGCTCCACGACGGAGCGGAATGTCTTTCCGCTGTGCTCGCGTTTGAACGCCGCAAGCTCCTCCTCGGTGAAGGTCCTGCGGAATGACTGCCGCTCGGTGAAGAATTCCGCGTCGTAGACGGCTGCGGCTGCGGCGCAGGAGCGGGCCCCGGCTGCGGCGGCCCCCGTCCCCGATGTGGCGGAGTTCGCTCCGCCCGTGTCTGCCGTGCTGCTGTCTGTGTCTGTCTTGCTGCTGTCTGTGACCGCCCTGTTGCCGGCGGACGGCCTGCCGGCGGGAGCGGAGAGGGCCGCCCCGGGCCGCCTCCAGACGCGGACTTTCACGTAGGGCCTGTCCAGGCGTTCCGCCACGTTCTTGACGGGCTTGGAAAAAACGATAGAGAGTGTCATGGCTATTCGCGCAGGGTGAGGCCCGGCTCCTTGAACAGTATGTAGTAGACGTTGCCGTCGGCGTAGATGGAATGGTAGCGGGTGTCCACGAGCAGGGGGTAGCGGCTGAAGCCTTCGTCCCAGTCGCTGAATTTGTCCGTCTCCGCCTGGAGGCCAAAGCCGAGGTCCTGCAGGTAGAAGATGACCGCATGGCCGCCCAGCTTTTCCAGCATCCGCGTCGTGAGCGGATAGGTCCGGGCAAGGTTCTTGACGATGAGCGTCGTGTCTATGTCGCTCAGGATATGGATATGGATGTCGTCCTGGTCCGCCGGCACGATGCGGGACAGGTCCTCCAGGAGGAGGGTCGTGCGGAACTCCGTGTATTTCTTCTGGGAGGCCTGGGCGTTTCCGTAGGCGAAGGCGAACACGAGGCTGCTGTAGGCCAGGACAAGGATGGCGGCCCGTCCGGCGACTGCAAGCGGCCCGGTGATGGCTTCCGGCCCTCTCTCGGCCGACGGAATCCTGTCGGCTGCCTGTGGCTCGGATGCGGCCGGTACCGTGTCGGGGTTAGCCCCCTTTGTCTCGGCTGCCTGCGGCTTCGTACCCCTGTTCCGGGCCAGCCAGCCCGCGACGCAGAGGGCGGGGAGGCTCAGCACCATGCCGAAGGGGAACATCGAACGCGGTTCAAACAGTGGGCGGCCCATCACCAGGAAGGCTCCATACGAGAACACCGCGCTGAACGCGAGGAGCAGGAGGGCCACGCAGAGGGTCGGCAGCCCTTTCCGCCTGCTGGTCCGGCATGCCAGCACGACAAAGATGATCAGGAGGAGAAGGGCGGCTATCTTCATCGAGCTCCAGCCGAAGTCCCCCCAGATCTGCATGAGGTAGGCCCGCGCGTTGGAGGGGAAGGCCCCTGCGTACGCGTTCTTGTCAACGTAGGACTCGTCCGTCGGCTGCACGTTGAACAGGGCAAAGAAGACGGCGAGGGTCAGCGCGTAGCAGATGATGGCCGTTGCGATGAAGGCCGTCAGTTCCCGAGCGTTCTTTTCCTTCTGCGTCCACATGCGGAACACGCAGAAGGCGCAGACGACGATGTATATCCCCGAGGCCGCCTGGTAGGAAAGGCACATCAGGAAGAGGCAGGGGACGGACATGAGCGCGAAGGAGCGCAGCTTCCCGCTGAACAGGAAGGGGACGATGCAGAAGAAGACCGAGAGGGCCATGTAGGGCGCATCGTAGCGGTAGGACAGGTTCTCCAGGAAGTAGGGGAACAGGCCGACCGGGATTGCCGCCAGGTACACGAGCGGGGAGAGCGGGCCGACCGGGCGGAGGGTTCCGTCCAGTCCGCTTTCGTCGACCGCATTGCCGCTTGTACCGCCTGCGTTGCTGGCCGGCCCGGCGCTGCCCTGGCGGGTCGCGAAGAGGCGGATCAGCATCACCGTCGAGACCGCCATCACGAGGAGGGCGAGCAGCTGGGTGAGCGGGGCTATGTCCATGATTTTGGGGCTTGTGTGAACGAACACCGAGAGGAAATGCGAGATGTAGCGGTAGAAGTTGCGCCAGGCCCGCGCCCCGGACATGGCCCGGTACAGGTCGTCCGCGCCGCCGTAATAGTAGTTCGACCGGAAGATCGACAGCATGCCGAAGGTGTAGATGGCAAGGAGGACCAGCACCGGCCTGCGGTCGGCATAGAGGCTGCGGGCCTGTCCCCGCAGCTCCTGCCAGAGCTCCCGGCACATTGTCCGCCCCCGCTTTGTCGCGATGGCCAGGTAGGCCAGCAGGTTCAGGGCGAACACCAGGAAGGCGAGGGCGAAGAGCTGCTGCGACCAGTATGTCATGTTCAGCGCGCGGTGCATGTAGCGGGTTTCCATGAAATGCACCAGCCCCTGCCGGACGGCGGGAACGAGGCCGGTTCCTGAGCAGAGGGCGACAATCAGGGTTGCTATGCCGTAGAGGGCCTTTCCCAGGCCGCCATGTTTCGGGCTAGCGGCCGGGGCGGCCGTCTTCTTGCTGTCCGAGCCGCTCATTCGTCGGCCCCCTCGGGGATGGTGGCGGCTTCGTCGGGGGACGTTGGGGCTGTCTCGGCGGAGCTGGCCTCTGTCGCGTCCGCCGCTACCGCTGCCGTGTCTGCATTTTCTGCTACGGCCGTGTCCGTATTGTCGGCCGCTGCTGCCTGTCCGTCCGCGGGCGTCGCCCCTGCTGTATCTGCCCCTGCCGTATCCGCCGCAGTCACTGCCGAGACAGTCGCCGCCGCTGCCGATACTGATGTCACTGTCGGGGTGTCCGTGCCAAAGTCGCCAATTTCCTTCAGGAACTTCTTCCCGATGACCGACCACTCCCGCCCCGTCAGGTCAAAGTCGTAGCTGCGGTATTTTTCCACCGCGGCCGCCTGGACGGCATGGATGAAGTCCTCGTAGCTGTAGGTGACGCGCACGCCCACCCCGGCGAGCTTCTCCGTGTCCGAGTAGGCGACGATGGGCTTGTGCGCCGCCATCGCCTGGTAGTACTTCGCGGTTATGCCGAGCGGCCTGTCCTTGTAGAAGTCCGTCACGTAAGGGACCATGACCACCGTGCAGTTGGTTATCCAGGCGGGAACCTCCCCGCTCTTTATGCCGGGGATGTAGGTCAGGTTCGGAATCTTCTCCACCTTGTTCAGGACGGACTTTTCGGGATAGTTCGGGCAGACCACGAAGAAATGCAGCTTGGGAAGCTCCGCCGCCGCCTGGTACAGGAGGGGCCACTCCACGCCCCATGCCCCCACGTAGACCACGCTCTTCTTGCCCTTCATCTCCTCTGGCTCGGGGTAGCGCCGCATGTAGGGGGCCAGGTCCACGCCGTTGGGCAGCATGCTGTAGGTCACCTTCTGGTCAAATTCAGGAATCGTCCGCCGGTAGGCCGCAAGCCCCTCCTCGTTCACCAGCAGTGTCTTGTCCGCCTTGAGCAGCATGTTCTTCTCCAGTGCCTTGGTCCGTTCGGGAACGGAGGCGTACACGAGGGGGTCGGAGGGGCGGTAGATGATTCGCGCCTGGGGAAAGAGCTTCCGTATCCTGTCCACGAAGGCGATTCCCTCGCAGGACTCAAAG
>CAMJAJ010000098.1 GCA_946403565.1 uncultured Treponema sp.
CGCATGCGGGAGCGGGGCGACTTCCCGGCGATGGAGGAACTGCAGAAGGTGCTCGGCCTGCCCACGCTTCCGGTCCGCATCGAAGGTTTCGATATCGCGCACATCGGGGGCAAGTTCCCCGTCGCGTCGCTAATAAGCTTCTACAACGGAAACCCGGACAAGAAGAACTATCGCGAGTTCAGGCTGAAGACGACCGATGGCATCATCGACGACTTCGCCTCGATGAAGGAGGCGACCAGCCGCCGCTACTCCCGGCTGCTCAACGAAAAGAAGCCCCTGCCCGACCTCATCCTGATAGACGGAGGAATCGGCCAGGTGAACGCCGTCGATGCCGTCATATCCTCGCTGGGGCTGGACATCCCCATCGCGGGTCTTGCCAAGCGCGATGAAGAAATCTGGCGCCCCCATGCGGCCGGGCCGGTCTGCCTGCCCAAACGGAGCGACGCGCTCCGCCTGCTCCAGCGGGTACGCGATGAAACCCACCGCTTTGCGACAAGCCGAAACCAGGAGCTGCGGACCAAGGAGAACACCATCTCCCCGTTCACGAAGCTGCCCCATGTCGGCACGGAGCGGGACAAGCTTTTGATGAAGGAATATGGAACGCTTGCTGCCCTTGCCGCTGCCCCGGAGGCGAACATCGCCCGTCTGCTGCACGTGCGGGCAGGACAGGCAAGCGAGATCCTGCTGGCCGCAAAGGATTTGCTGCGGAAACAGGAGGCGGAGAAGGCGAAGGCAGGACTGTCGCTTGACCTGCCGGGAACGACCAAGGAGAAGGCCGCCCGCTACAAAATGAACTCCGACCTCGCCGCCTCCGCGCTGGAGTTGGACGGGCCGGAAGATACATCAGAGGATGGAACACTGTTGGTCGCCAGCCCCACGGAGGAGGCCGACGGTTAGCTTGCCAGCCAACGGCCAGCAAACCCAGCGGAGGCCGCGGCTAGCCGGCTGGCAAACTGTCAGCTGCCAATCCTCAGACCGCCGGCCAGCCACTCAGCCCTTAGGACGACTCGGAGTTGTAATTGATCAGGGTCGTGGCCTTGATCGGGTCGAGGGCCTTCTCATAGCCCAGGAAGGGAAGGCCGATTACGCCGAACACATCGGTCACCGTCGCCCCGCCCTGCTCTATCAGATTGTTCGCGGCGCAGAGGGTTCCTCCCGTCGCGATGAGGTCATCCACCAGGAGGATCTTCTGCCCCTTCTGGATGTCCGTGACGTGCACCTCGATCTCCGCCTGGGCATACTCCAGGCTGTACTTGCAGTTGTAGGTCTTGCCAGGCAGCTTGCCCTTCTTGCGGATCAAGATGAGGGGCACCCCCACCCGCTCCGCGAAGGGGGCGGCAAAGATGAAGCCGCGGGACTCGATGCCCGCCACCGCATCAATCTTCTTGTCCTTGTAGATCTCCACCATGCGGTCGATGCAGTACTTGAACGCATCGGGATGCCGCAGGACACCCGTTATATCGTAGAAGAGCACCCCGTGCTTGGGAAAATCCGGCACGCGGCCCACAACCTTGTCCAATACTTCAAAATCCTTATCCATCACTACACTCCTATTCAGCCCACTATATCGCCGCTGTCGAAGGGGTCTCCGCACTCGGGGCAGAATTTCGGCGGGTTATGGGGGTCCGAAGGCTCCCAGCCGCACTTGTCGCACTTGTAAAGCGGTGCCCCGGCAGGCTTAGGCTTGCCGCATTCAGAGCAGAACTTGCCCTTGTTGACCGCGCCGCATGCGCAGGTCCAGCCTGCCGTCTCGGCGGGCTTCTGCGTGCCGCAGTTGGGGCAGAACTTGCCGGTCACGGCAGAACCGCACTTGGGACAAGTCCAGCCCGCGGCACCGGAAGCGCCGGAAGGAGCCTGCCCGCCGCCCTGCGGAGCAAACCCGCCGGGAGGAGGTGTCTGGCTGCCCTGCTGGGCCCATGCGTTCATGCCGGGGCCGCCCATGCCGCCCATGCCCATGTTGCCTGCCATGCCCATGCCCATGAAGCCCGTCATAGCGCCTGCCGTGTTTCCTGCGGCGGTCTTCATGGCCTCCACGGTGCCCATTCCCATCATCGTCTGGTATTTCCTCGGGTCCGATGAGTAGGTCACGTTCAGCTGGGCGTCCTGCAGCTTCTTCTCGTCATCCTCGTCAGCCTTGATGGACGAAATGTTGAACGAGACTATCTCCATGCCGCGCAGGTTCTTCCACTGGGAGGAAAGCTGCTGGTTCAACGCCTGGGCAATCTCCAGGGTATGCCCGGGCAGGGCCGTGTAGCGGATTCCATTCTCGGACAGGACGGCGAGGGCCGGCTGCAGGGCTCCCAAGAGCTCCGACTTCATCTGGCCTTCCAGCTGCTCCTTGGGGTACTCGGAGCTGACGTTGCTCGCTATGTTCGTGTAGAAGCGGATAGGGTCGGTTATCCGGAAGCTGTATTCGCCGAAGCACTTTATCCTGACCAGCATCTCCAGGTTCGCCCGCTGGTCGATGACCGTGAAGGGAACAGGCTGCGCCGTGCCGTACTTGTTGCTGATTATCTCCTTGGTGTTGACGTAGTAGACCCGCTGGTCTTTCGCAGGCTCCCCGCCAAAGGTGAAGCGCTTGCCGATCTCCTTGAAGGTGGCAAGGATGCCCTCCCCCAGGTTGCCCGCGAAAATCGACGGCTCCAGCGAGGAGTCGTACTTGTATTCGCCCGGCTCGGCGCACAGTTCGGCGACCTTGCCGTTTTCCACGATGATCATGCACTGGCCGTCGGCGACGGCTATGATGGAACCCTGGGAGATGACGTTGTCAGACCCCTTCGTGTTCGACGACCGTCCTCCCGTCTTCTTCTGGCCCTTGACCATCAGAACGTCATTGCTGATTGACTCGCAGTAAAAGTATTCCTTCCACTGGTCGGCCAGAACTCCACCGACCGTGCCCACCGCTGCCGATATTAATCCCATAGCTACCTCTCTTCGCCTGCGGCTCCTGCCGCCGCAGTATAATTCAGCATAGAATGTGTTCCTCCATTTTACAGTACTTTTCCCTATAAAACAAGGGCAAAGTTACGGAGGAGCCCCTTCCCTCCGGGAAGGTGGCACATAGGCTCTATTGTCCAAACCGTCCCCTTCCTCTATAATGAACCCATGTACAAGCTCAGCCTCTATCATGATGACGACCAGACGACATTCCACCGGGAAGATGTGATACGCTTCTCACAGTGCGGGGCATCGGGCAGGCTTTCCCTCTGCGAACTGCTGCGCCTGACATCGGACACGGCTATCGATGACTACCGCGAGCGGGGCATGTCCTTCCAATACCTGGCAGAGCAGGACATCGCCATACTGGTGTCCCGGCTGGCCCTCCGCTTCCATTCCCTGCCGTGCATGAACCAGCGGGTGCAGATTATGACGCGTGAGGAAAAGCCCGAACCGGTGCAGCTCAAGCGTGCCTACGAGATTACGGGCGAGCAGGGAGAACGGCTCGTCTCCGGACTGAGCACGTGGCTTCTCGTGAACCCCAAGACACGGCGGATCATTCCGAGCAAGGATTTCACCCTGCGACCCGCCCCCGAGCGGGAGGAGGAGCACGACTGCCTGAAGCCCGGCAAGATTACCCTGCCCCCGGATATGGAGCTGTGGCACGAACGGACGATCAGCCTGTCCGACATAGACGCGAACCTGCACACCACAAACGCCCGCTACGGGGCCTTCGTGGAGGACGCGCTGCCTCCCGCCCTGCGCGGCAGGGACTTCACCGACTTCCGCCTGAACTACTCCAAGGAGGCCAGGCTGGACCAGAAGATGCAGGTGTTCGGAAAGGCCTTTGAATCCGAGAAGAAGCTCGTCATGGCGGGAAAGACGGAAAACGGAAACTCATTCGAAGCGGAGCTGTACTGGAAATGAGCACGCAGAAAGAAGCATACCTGAACCGGCTGACGGCCAAGCTCCACGTACAGCACTTCTGGAAGAAGCTGGCCTTCGTCGCAGCCGCGATATTCCTGATGGGGTTCAACCTGTCGCTCCTCATCATGGCCGGATGGGGAACGGACCCCTACTCCTTCATGAACCTGAACCTGGCCTCGAAGATAGGCTGGACCCTGGGCAACTGGCAGCTGGCGCTCAACGCAGCCATGCTGCTGTTCACCCTTGCGTTCGGACCCGAACTGATAGGGGCAGGCACCGTCCTGAACATGGTGATGATCGGCTACACGGCGGACCTCTTCTGCTGGCTCTGGGACAAAAGCGGGCTTGCTCCGCTCGTCCTTTCCGAAGGCCACTTTCCGCTGCGGGTCCTCGTGTTCTCCGTGGGCATACTCTTCTTCGTGGTGACCGCCGCGGTCTACATGAACTGCGACATGGGGCTTTCCCCCTACGACGCGGCGATAAAGATCATCAGCGGATGGGTACGCAGGATTCCCTACTTCGCCATCCGCATCGTATATGACCTGCTCGCGGTCGGCATCGGGCTCGCCGCCGGACTCAGCTCTGCCCGCGGCATACAGGGCTCGCTCCTGGGCTCGCTCATCATGTCCTTCTCCATCGGCCCCGCCATAACGGCGGTCGGCCGCTTCATGAAGCAGCACGTCAGCGTGTTCCGGGAGTAAGGGCGTCCGCCTCAGCCGCCCCGGCCGGGGCCGGCAGGATCCCCCATAAAACAAACCGGCCGCCTCAGAACGAAGCGGCCGGTTCCATTCAGAACGTATCCAACTCAGACCGTGCAATCCCGCCTAGTCGGCGAAGCGCACGTCCTGCCAGATGGTGTTGTACTTGTCCAGGCCGTCCCCCAGATCCATCTTGAGGGTGCAGTTGTCCATCTCCTCCGCGCGGTACATGGGCGTCGTCTTCATGTACTGCTCGGCGGACGGATTGACGAAGCAGGGGAAACGGAAGAAGTCCAGGAACATCGCGTAGATTTCCGGCCGGTGGATGAAGTTGATGAAGTCGTTGGCAGTCGCGTAGTGTTGGCTGTCCTTCAGGATGCAGAGGGAATCCAGGTAGGCAGGGCCGCCCTCGGCAGGGATGAAGAAGTCTATCGTGTCCGCCTGCTTGTCCTCGCTCACCTCGCCGTAGATGACCTCGGCATAGCCCTGGCAGAGCCAGAAGTCGCCGGACGCGAACGACTTGCCGAAGCTTTCCGCATCAAACTTGACGAGGTTCGGCTTCCACTGTTCCACGATGAGCTTCTTGGCCTCTGCAAGCTGGGCATCGTCCAGGGTGTTCACGTCGTAGCCCAGGCTGACGAGCGCATCGCCGATGACCTCGCGCATGTCGTCCATCATCGTCGCATGGCCCGCGAACCTCTTGTCCGCAAAGATGCTCCAGTCCCGCGGGTAGTCGCTGTGGCTGGCAGGAAACTTCGTCTTGTTGATGGAAATGCCCGCCGCACCAAAGTAGTAGGGGACGCAGTACTTCATCGTGGGGTCGTAGGTCGCCTTCTCCAGCACCTTCGGATTGATGTTCCCCTTGTTCGTGAACTTCTCCTGGTCAATCTCGCGCAGCATGCCCTGCTTGATCATGATGGAGCTGTAGTCCTGGGAGGGAACGACGATGTCATACCCCTTGCCGCCACCCGCGCGGAGCTTGGCGTACATCTCCTCATTGGAGGCGTACTCGTCGATCGTCACGTCTATGCCGAACTCCTGCTCGAACTGCTTCACGGCATCCTCGGGCGTATAGTAGGTCCAGGTATAGATGTTGAGCTTCTTGTCGTCCTTCTGGACGACTTCGCCACCCTTTGAGCAGGAAGAGAAGCACATGGCGGCAGCCAAGGCAAACATTCCAAAAATCGTATAGCGAACCATAATCATATTCCTCCGTAGCAAAGTTTTTAGTGGGACGCGGCGAAACCTTTCAAGCCCTTGCGGAGCAGGAAGGTGATTGCGCAGATTATCAGGATAAGGACGAAAGACA
>CAMJAJ010000099.1 GCA_946403565.1 uncultured Treponema sp.
TTCTCGCAGCGGCCCCCCTTGACGTTGAAGGAGAAGCGGCCGTTCTTGTAGCCCCTCGCCTTCGCGTCCGGCAATGAGGCGAACAGCTCCCGTATGCGGTCGAACACCCCTATGTAGGTGACGGGGTTGCTGCGGGGGGTGCGGCCGATGGGGGTCTGGTCTATGTTTATGACCTTGTCGATGTGCTCGAGGCCGGAAATCTTCTTGAACTTGCCGACGGCGTAGTCCGTCTTCATCAGGGCGTTGCTTATGGCCGGATAGAGCACGTCGTTCAGGAGCGTGGACTTGCCGCTTCCCGACACGCCGGTTATGCAGGTGAAGGTCCCGAGCGGGATGGATACGCCGATCCCCTTCAGGTTGTGCTCCGAGACCCCGCCGATCCGTATCTCCTTTCCGTTGCCTGCGCGCCGCTCCGTCCTGAGCGGCATCGTGATCTTGCCCGCAAGGTAGCGTCCGGTCACGCTTTCCTCGCACCGCATGACCTGCTCGGGCGTTCCGGCGGCCATGACCTGTCCGCCGTGGACTCCGGCTCCCGGTCCTATGTCGATCAGGTAGTCCGCCGTCCGCAGGGTCTGCTCGTCGTGCTCCACGACGATGACCGTGTTGCCCAGGTCGCGCAGGTAGAGGAGCGAGTCGATGAGCCGCTGGTTGTCCCGCTGGTGCAGGCCGATGGACGGCTCGTCCAGCACGTACATCACGCCGGTCAGCGCGCTTCCGATCTGGGTGGAAAGGCGGATGCGCTGGGCCTCGCCGCCGGAAAGGGTCGCCGCGGACCGCTCCAGCGTCAGGTACTCCAGGCCCACGTTCTTGAGGAAGTTCAGCCGGTTCCGTATCTCCTTCATCACCTGGGCCGCGATCGCCTGCTCCGTCTCGGTCAGCTCGAGCCGGTCAAAGAAGCCGATCGTCTCCTGCACGGAAAGGCCGGTGAGGTCCCAGATGTTCATGCCGCCGACGGTGACGCAGAGGGCCTCGGGCCGGAGCCGCTTGCCCTTGCAGGACTGGCACTCCCGGTGGGACATGTAGCGTTCCAGGGAGCTTTTCATGCTGTCGCCCCAGGCCTCCACGTAGCGGCGGCGCAGGTCGGCGTATACCCCTATCCAGGGGCGGTTGTAGGTGCTGGTCCCCTCCCCGCTCTGCTTGTGGTAGATCCAGCGGATGTTCTTGTTCTCGTCCCCGTTCCACAGCAGTTCCTTCTGCTTCTTGCTGAGCTTGTTCAGGGGGGTGTCCAGGTCGAATCCCCCCGCCTCGGCGATGGCGGCGAACATGGAGCCGTTCCAGGAGCTTTCGGGATTGTAGGGGGCAAGGCCGCCCTCGTTGAAGGAGAGCGAGGGGTCCGGCATGATGAGGTCCTCGTCGAACTCCATCTTCTCGCCCAGGCCCGTGCAGTCGGGACAGGCCCCGTAGGGATTGTTGAAGGAGAAGAGTCGGGGCTGCAGCTCCGGGATTGAAATGCCGCAGTCCGGGCAGGCGTTCTTCTGGGAGAAGAAGACCTCCTGCTCTATGTAGTCGGCGTCCGCGTCGAAGGGGGTCCCCCGGCTTTTGAGCGTGGCGGCCACCGACTCGTAGGCGGCATCCCCCTTGTTCACGCGCCTGAGGACGATGACGATGCCGTTTGCGTTCTTGAGGGCGGTCTCGATGGAGTCCGCGAGGCGGGCCCGTATGTCCTCGCGCAGGGCAAGCCGGTCCACGACGATCTCTATGGTGTGCTTCTTCTGCTTGTCCAGCTTTATGGAGTCGTCCAGGGAGACCATGAGGCCGTCTATCCTGGCCCGGCTGAAGCCGGACTTGAGCGCGTCGGACAGCAGCTTGACGTGCTCCCCCTTCTTGCCCCTGATTATCGGGGCGAGGACGGTCAGCTTGGTGCCTGAGTCCCAGGAGAGGATCGTGTCGATTATCTGGTCGATTGACTGCTCCTTTATCTCCCTGCCACAGGACGGACAGTGCGCCCTGCCGATCCGGGCGAAGAGGAGGCGGTAGTAGTCGTAGATTTCCGTCACCGTGCCGACGGTTGAGCGGGGGTTCTTGTGGGTGGTCTTCTGCTCGATGGAGATGGCGGGGGACAGCCCCGTGATGAGGTCCACGTCGGGTTTGTCCATCCTGCCGAGGAACTGCCTGGCATAGGAGGACAGGCTCTCCATGTAGCGCCGCTGCCCTTCCGCGAACAGGGTGTCAAAGGCCAGCGAGGACTTGCCGCTGCCGGAAAGTCCGCTTATGACGACGAGCCTGTTGCGGGGCAGCTCGACGCTGATGTTCTTGAGGTTGTGCTCCCTTGCCCCCTGGATGACTATCTTTTCACCTTCGATATGATTCGACACGTTGCCCATGATAGCTTCCAGTATATAGCAAAGGACCGCTTTTCACAAGGGAGCCGCCCCTTTCAGTGCTGCCCCATCTCCCCTCGGTGGAGGGCGGAAAGGCAGTCCCGAGGCCCGCCGGCAGTCGGCGCTTCAGGCAGGCCCCTGTCCCTAGAATTCGAACTTCACGCCCAGGTTGACGAAGTTGTTGTTCTTCCAGCTGTAGAACTCGCTGTACTCGTCCTTGGCGTACATCATGAGCCCGCTCAAGGTGAACGAGAGGTTCGGATTGGGCGCGTAGGTCATCTTGGGCTGGAAGACGAGGTCCCCGCGCTCGATGCCCCACATGAGGGTCAGCTCGGGCTTGAAGTGGTCGTTCTTCCAGGAGTCCGAGATGTTGAGCACGAGCTTGTCGTTCGTGTAGCGCCCCTTGGGGTCGTAGTCCACGTCGAACTCGTAGAAGGGGCTCTCCTTTATCTTGGCGCTGTTCAGGATGTAGGTTCCCGTCTCCTGCAGGTTGATGTTGATGTTGCTGATCGGGATGTCGAAGTCGAATCCGAAGAGCCACTGGGCGGAGTTGTTGTGCACCCAGGGCTTGTCACCGCCCCAGTCCTCCGTCACGTTGAATCCCGCCTCTCCGCGCAGGTTGAAGCGGCCGATGATCGTGGCGAACTCAAGGCCGACGGTCTGCTTGCGGTCGTAGTCCAGGACGGGAAGGCCGACGGGCTGGGCCAGGATTGCCTTTGCGGCAGCTCCGGACTCGGTCGCCAGGGCCTTGTAGTTGCCTGCGGCCTGGGCGAGCTGGGCCGCCTCCGCGAGCTTGCCTGCGGCCTGGGCCTTCGCGGCCTCGGTCGCGGCCGTCTTTGCCGCCTCCGCATATTTTTCCGCCGCCGCCTTGTACTCCATGGCCTTGGCGATGGGGACCAGGATGCCGTCCAGGTCGGCGGACGGCTGCTTGTAGCGGCCTATGTAGTAGCTCACGCCCCAGTCCAAAAGGCCTGCGGTGCCGGAGACCTTGAAGCCTCCCTGGGAGTACTTGAGGTTGTTGGTGTCCGGATACATATCCTCCTCGTCAAAGGAGGTGAGCGTCTCCAGGTCCAGGGTCTTGCTGAAGTTCCACATCAGGGCCGTCTGGGTCACGTAGGCGAGCTTGGCGTAGGACGCGGGGGTCCAGACGCCGTCCTTGGCAAAGCGGTCGGTCGGCAGGAAGGGGGTCCACAGGGCCTCCACCGTGAGCGGGGAATCCGTGTTGAACGCGTAGACCATGCGGAGCATGGGGGTGCTGATGCGGCGGTCTATGTAGTCCGGTATGATGAAGTCGGTGTAGTCGTCCGCGTTGAAGTTGTCCAGCACGTGGAGCTTGTCGCCCTTGCCCCAGACGACCTTCATCTTTCCCGCCTCGAGCGTCAGGCGGTTGTCCACGAAGTATCCGCGCAGGATGAGCTCGTCTATGATGTCCTCGTGGTAGGTCTTCAGGGTCTGCGCGTTCAGGTTCAGCAGGAGGCTTGCGTCCGCCTTGTTGCCGCTGTAGCCTATGCCGAGCCTGGCCGCAGGGGTGGAGACCAGGGTGTTGTCGGAGTAATCGACCCGCTTGTAGCCGTACGCGCGCTCAAGCCAGTCCTCGTCTATCTCGTTGCGTCCCTCGATGTCGGGGTAGGTGTCGCCCCAGCGGATCATCGTCTTGAGCGTCCTGTTCTGCTTGAAGCTCATGTTCTCCGAGTCCAGGTCGATGTACCACTGCTTGAAGAAGTCCGAGTCGTCCTTTGCAAAGTAATAGCGTCCGTCAAAGGTCAGCCGGCCGCTGAAGGTGATGGGGAGTCCGCCGAACAGACCTCCGGAAGAGGAGGAGCCGTCGAAGGAATCGAACCCGCCGCCCCCGAAGTCATCATCTCCAAACGAGCCGAAATCGTCGCCGCCGAAGCTGTCGTCGCCGAAGGAATCGAACCCGCTGCCGGAAGAATCTGAATCCGAAGGGTCATCCCAGGAATCCCAGTCGTCCTGGGCAGCCGCACTGAATGCAAGTAAAGAAACTGCGACGGCGCAGGCCGCCAGCGTTTTGATTTTCATAGTATCCCCTTTATGCTCTCTTTGTCGGACGTAACGGACGGAGGCGGCAGACCGCCGCCTCCGGAAAGCTTATTTACCCGTGGTCAGGAAGTTCGACGTGAACACGCGCTCGGGAATCGGCTGGTCCACCTCAAGTTTCTTGATTATCAGGGCCGTGGAGTGCTTCTTCTGTACGTTGGTCAGGTAAGCTTCCTTGGTAATCGTATAGCCCTTGTAGTTGACGATGACCGGAACCTCGAGGGTCTTCTCGAGCTTGCCGTCCTTGTCGTACATCTCGGTATAGACCGGCACGTGGGTTGCCTGATCAACCCAGGTAATCCGATAGCTGTACTGGCTCTTCTTCTTGTCGAAGGGAACCTCCTTCACCTTGTCGCAGGTGTACTTGGTTCCACGCACGACCTTCTCCTCCACGCCCTGGTACTGGTGGTCGTCCTCGTCGATCTCGCGGGTGGACATGTCGTCATAGGAGGCGTCGGAACCGACGAATGCCTTGCTGCCCTCGCTCGTGTTGACGCGGCGGGTGTTCTTGAGTGCGGGCAGATAGATCCACTTATCGTCATCCTTACCGTAGTTCTCCTTCTGGAGGAAGCGGGTGTCCTTGATGTTCGCCGGTGACTGGAAGAGCATGACCGCGTCGGTGACCTTGTGGCCGGAGCCGTCGTCGTAGTTGCGTCCGTACTCGATCACCTGGCGGACTTCCTCGTCGCCTGACTTCAGGTCCTTCAGCTTCATCTCAACCATGGACTTGGAGAACTTGGGCTTCTCCACGTCGAGGGCAGCCTGCATGACGGCGGTTCCCTTCTCATCGGCGAAGGCGGATGCGGTGAAGGCCGCAAGGGCAAAGGCTGCAGCAACAAAGCTCTTTGAAATCTTCTTCATAGTAAAATCTCCTTTTCTATGTGTTTTCATTTCTTTTTAGGGGGAACCGGCACACCGTGCTTCGCTTCTCCTTAAGTGTTCAAAAGATTAAACGGATTGACAGTCGTAAGGTTACAGAATCCGTGTTATTTTTTCACGGATCCTGCAGGGACTGCCGAATGTTCCCACCGGGACGTCCGGATTGGGTCACCCGGGGCTTCAGGACCTACTCCTCCTCGTCCTCATCCGTAACGACCACCGCCTTGGGCTCCTCCTTGGGGCGCATGAACTTGGGGTCGGTCAGGTTCAGGATGCCCGGGATGATCGTCATGGCCAGGAAGCTGGACGCGACCATCTCGATGGCGACCAGGATTCCGATGTAGCGCAGGACGATGAACTTGGACAGGCAGAGGACAAGGAATCCCAGTCCGACCGCCAGGGCGTTGGTCACGATACCGTGTCCGCTCTTCTTGAAAGTCCGCTTGGTCACCTCTATGAGGTCGCGGGTCTTGCTCCGCTCCTCCCGGTAGGTCGTCAGGAAGTGGATCGTGTAGTCGATTCCAACACCGACGACCACCGACGCGATGATGCTCGTTATGAAGTCCAGGTTAATCTTCGCGAAGCCCA
>CAMJAJ010000100.1 GCA_946403565.1 uncultured Treponema sp.
TTGTCAGCCTTGGCCTGTGCATCTCGGCAGTCGTCCTCTTCTACGTCATGCAGATGGTGACCATGCTCATGGCGAGGTTCGGGACCGTACCCCCGGCCTTCGGCGGCTGGTTCCCCGTCATCTTCTTCATATTCCTCAGCCTGGGTTTCCTGCGGTATACGCGTACGTAAGGGGCGGGCTGGTCCCAGGACGGTGCTGGGCCTTGGACGGACTGCCCGGAGCGGACCGGCAGGCAGCGCGGGGGCCGGCTGGCAGGCGGGGGGGGGGCGACAGGCAGGGACGGGCCATTTTGCCACTTGCGGAAATCTGCCCCATCGTATATAATGGAGGCATGAGAGGCCGCCTCCTTTCCATTGCATGTACCCTAGTCCTCCTCCTGACCTCCTGCGCTCGGGGAGGTGGAGCCGCGGAGCATTCCGACAGGCCCGGCTCACGAAAGGCCTCCGAGGCAGGCGAGCGGACCATCGTCGGGTTTTCCCAGATTGGGGCGGAGAGCGCGTGGCGGATCTACAACACCAAGGACATGCAGGCGGCTGCCCAGAAGGCCGGAATCCAGCTGCTCTATACGAATGCGGAACAGAAGCAGGAGAACCAGATTAAGGCCATCCGCACCTTCATCATGTATCAGGTGGATGTCATCGCATTCGTCCCCATCGTGCAGGACGGCTGGGGCAATGTCCTGGAGGAGGCCAGGAACGCGGGCATCCCGGTCATCGTCTGCGACAGGCGGATCAACAGTGAATATGACGGCCTGTATGCGGGCTACGTGGGGACCGACAGCCAGGAGGAGGGACGGCAGGCCGCCCGTTTCCTCATGAGGAAATATAGCGGCGCCCGGGGAACGGTGAACATATTTGAGCTGCGGGGGACCGACGGGGCTTCCGCCTCGGACGGCCGCATACAGGGCTTCCGAGAGACCCTGGCGGCTGATGACCGTTTCCGCATCATACGCTCGGAGAGCGGGGACTTCATGCGGAGCCGGGGCGAGGAGATCGCGAGGGAGATCCTTTCTGCGAACGGCGGCTTTTCGGTCGGGGGCGAACGGATAGACGCGGTGTTCTCCTGCAACGACGGAATGACGCTCGGCCTGCTCGACGTGCTCAGCCAGCAGGGAATCGCGACGGGACGGAACGCCCCCATCACGGTGGTCACCGTCGATGCCCAGCAGGAGGCGGTGGACCGGCTCAAGGACGGCCTCATCAACTGCGTTGTGGAGTGCAATCCGGAGCAGGGCGAGGTGGTCATGTCGCTGGTCAAGAAGCTTGCTGCCGGAGAGGAGATTCCCAAGTCCACGATAGTGGAAGGCAGGGTCTTTACGGAGAGCGACGACCTTTCTTACCTTCCGGAGCGGAAGTATTAAAGGCGGGCGTTCTAGGGGGCCCGGGGGCCGCGAGGCTCGGCCGTGTGCCTATTAGCTTGTCTCATTGGTCAATCAGTATGGAAAAGAAGTCTAAAAGCCTTAAGAAAAGCCTGCGTTTCTCCCTGGTCGTCATAATCCTGCTCATGGTCATTCCCACCATGTATTCCATCGTCATGTTCCGCTTCTATACGGTACGCTATGACCGCATAATAATGAACGTAAGCTCTGCCAACAGCCTGAGCAAGGTCGCCAAGGAGGAGCTGGAGGGGGAGATCTGGGACGTGGTTTCCGGCCTCAAGTCGTTCAACGAAGGGCGGCAGTACCAGCTCCTCCGTCAGGTCAGGGTGGGCATAGCCGACATGCGGGAGGGGACCTCCGAGGAGAACCTGGAGATTCTGGAGGTGGCCAGCCGGACGGAGAAGACCCTGGAGCGGTACGTGGAGCTTTTGGGCAGCCAGATAGTGAAGCAGGATCCCGTTTCCAAGAACGAGGAGGTCATGGAGCAGATCCGCGGCGTTTCCTCGGTGCTTAACGACGTGTTCCAGTCCTACATAGTTGCGGAGATTGAGTCGGCGGAGTCTGCCAACCGCAACATCCGCCTCCTGTCGTTCAACCTCTTCTGGATTCAGCTTGCCATAAGCGCGCTGGCCTTCCTGATCGCGATGTATGCCTTCTCCAACCTGTCCAGGTCCATCAGCCGTCCGGTGCATGACATGGAGGTGCTTTCCTCCCGGATTGCAAACGGCGACCTGAAGGCGAGGGCGGACCCGCCCTGCATCGTGGAGCTGGACAACCTTGCGGCGAACCTGAACATCATGGCCGGCCGCATCCAGTCGCTCATAGACGAGAACGTGCGGGAGCAGAAGAACCTGCAGAAGGCCGAGATGAAGGCCCTCCAGGCGCAGATAACGCCGCACTTCCTGTACAATACGCTGGACACGATAGTCTGGCTTGCCGAGGACAACGACATGGACGAGGTGGTCGAGATTACCAAGGCCTTCTCCGCCTTCTTCCGCATTTCGCTGAGCCGGGGACACGATTGGATAAGCCTCTCGCAGGAGATGGAGCATGCGGCGAGCTACCTGAAGATTCAGGGTATCCGCTACCGGGACATACTTGAATACCGCATAGAATGTGACGAGGGCATCGAGGACGTGCCGGTGCTCAAGCTGCTCCTGCAGCCCCTCGTCGAGAATGCGATCTACCACGGCATCAAGAACAAGCGGGGCAGGGGGCGGATCCTTGTCTCCGCCCGCAAGGTCGCCGCGTTCGGCGAGGAGGACGGTGGCGTCCGTTTCTGCGTGGAGGACAACGGCATCGGTTTCAACGAGGACCGTATGCGGGAGGTGCTGGCGGAGCTTTCCTCCAATGACGGTGAGGACCTCAAGGCCGTCTATGGACTGTACAACGTGAACAAGCGGCTCCGGCTCTACTACGACGGCATGGTGTCCCTTGAGATACAGAGCAGGAGCGGGGAAGGCGCGTCGGTTTCCTTCGTGGTGCCCCGCAGGTTTGAGGCAAAGGAAGAGGAGGGGTTCGGTGTATAGCGTCTTTATCGTTGACGACGAGGTCGTGGTCCGCGAGGGCCTGAGGAAGCGGGTGGACTGGGAGGGCGCCGGCTTTTCATTTGCGGGAGAGGCCGGAGACGGCGAGATTGCCCTGTCGATGATTCAGGACATCAAGCCGGATATCCTTATCACCGACATACGGATGCCCTTCATGGACGGCCTGGAGCTTTCCAGCGCAGTGAAGAAGCTGCTGCCCTGGATCAAGATAGTCATCCTTTCCGGCCATGACGAGTTCGACTATGCGAAGCGGGCCATAGCGATCGGTGTGGAGGACTACATTCTCAAGCCTTTCACGCCAGATGAGATCCTTTCCAGCCTTGCCAAGGTCGCCGCGGCCCTTGACGAGGAGAAGCGGGAGTCCAGCGACATAAGCCGCATGCGGCAGGAACTGGAGTCCGGCTACAATCTGGCCCGTGACAAGATGCTGACCGACCTGGTCCTGGGGGCCATGGACTCCTCGCAGGCGATTGCCCAGGCCGGGGAGTTCGGCATAAAGCTGCTGTCCCGCTTCTACATGGTGGCCGTCAGCGGCATCCATTCGGGCGAGGACATGGACCGGCTGCTGCAGGCGAAGTCCCACATATCGACCCTCCTCGGGGGCGGGGGAATCTCCTTCTTCATTGCGCCGGACACGCTTGTCTCCATCGTGCAGGGGCAGGGGGCCGACTCCTGCGAGGACGAGGCCTTTTCGCTTGCGGAGTCCATCAAGCACGAGGGTGAAAAGGTCGAAGGGGTGAGCGTCGTCACCGCCATAAGCCGCGCCGTCGAGCACATCGCCAGCATAAGCGAGGCCTTCAAAGATGCCTCCCTCCTGCTCAAGAGCTGCCGCTTTACGAACAAGAGCCGCATCATAAGCTCCAATGACGTGGCTTCCGGAGGCCTGGCTGCTGACGGCGGCTCCCTGGTCCTGCAGGAGAACGACCCTCTCGTGGACCGGCTGAGCTACGCGGGCGAAGGCGAGATAGACCAGATAGTGTCGGAGTATGTGGAGATGCTGGGAAGCAACGACGGCTCCTTCTCCATCATCGCCTCCTACCTGCTCGTGGACGTGATCATGGCGGTCTCCAAGGTCATGGAGAGCCTGGGCGGGGACGTGAAGCAGGTCATGCCGGAAATCCTCTCCCGCACTTTCGTTGAGAAGGCGGTCCAGAGCCAGGACGTCTTCATCGGGGAGGTCAAGTCAATCCTCAGGAGGCTGCTGGAATGGAGGGGCAGCCGCGCTTCGGGCCGCTATTCCGACGTCATCCTCAAGGCCAAGAAGTTCATCGACGAGCATTACGCCGACCCGGACATCTGCCTCCGGTCGGTGGCCCAGGCTGTCAACTTCAGCCCCAACCACTTCAGCACGGTCTTTTCACAGGACTGTGGCATGACCTTCATCGAGTACCTGACCCAGGTGCGGATAGCGCAGGCCAAGCGGCTGCTCAAGTCCACGGACAAGAAGAGCGCGGACATAGCCTGGGAGGTGGGGTTCAACGACCCGCATTACTTCAGCTTCATCTTCAAGAAGGCTGTCTCCCTTTCCCCCCGCGAGTGGCGCCAGAAGAACAGCCCGAAGGAGTAGGGGCTGGCGTGGCCCCGTCCTTCCCGTCCGTGCTGCACCGTTCGTGGCGTGGCCTCGTCCTTTCCGCCCGTGCCCGTGCTGCACCGTTCGTTGCTGGCGCGCCCTCTGTCGGCAGCCTGCACGCGACGCGATAGACATTTTTCCCTTTTTCTGCTATCATTGACGGAAAATTTAAGACTTTGGAGACATTCGTAACAAGATGTTGGATGCATTGAAGAGGACCCCCATCAGGCTTGATGAGGAAGAGGAAGAAGAGGACAAGAAGAAGGACAAGGAAGGGCCCGACCCCTTTGCCGAGAAGTTTCTGAAGACCCGGCAGGTGCTGTTGAGCGGCGAGATCAATGCAGAGAACGCCGAGAAGGTCATCCGCCAGCTTTTCATCCTTGAGGCGGACAGCGACAAGCCCATCTACGTATTCATAGATTCTCCCGGAGGGGAGGTGGATGCCGGCTTTGCGATTTTTGATGCCATCAGGTTTGTTAATGCGCCGGTCTACACCATAGGCATGGGACTTATTGCCAGTGCGGCGGCCCTCATCCTGTTGGCCGCCCCCAAGGAGCGTCGGCTCGGTCTGCCGCACAGCCGCTACCTGATTCACCAGCCTTCGGCCGGGACGAGGGGCGTTGCGACCGACATAGAGATTCACGCGATTGAAATGGGCAAGACCAAGGCCAAGATAAACGAGATTATAGCTGAGGAGACGGGAACCCCCCTTGACAAGGTGACCAAGGACACAGACAGGGACTACTGGCTTTCGGCCGACGAGTCCGTGGCATACGGCCTCATCAGCAAGGTCATAACGCGGCGCGATGAACTGAAATAGCCGGCGATGACGTTCGAGCTGGGCGACAGCCTTCTGGATGGAATCATGTACTCAATGGAGGACCAGGAAGCCGAGATGGTCGTCGATGCGCGGGAGGGCTGTGTCCTTCCCGTGGATGGCGACCAGGGCCCGTCCGGGGACGATGTTGCTGACGATTCCGAGGAGCGCTACTACGACCTGCCCGAATGGACGAGCAGCGACGGCTTTGAGCTTTTGCGCGACTTTACGAATAGTCTGCATTCGCCGCTTGCCAGAGAGGACTTGAAGCGGGCGCTGAATGGTGGAAGGGGGGTGTTCAGGAGATTTAAGGATGCGATAAAGTTCTACCCCGAGGTCGAGCGGAAGTTTTTTGTTTTCAAGGAAAACAGGATGAAAGCCCGGATCGTGGAGTGGTACAACGGGCTGCGAGAGTCATGGGGAATGGAAAAGCTGGAGTTCTCCGAGAGCGACGCTCTTGAGGAGACCGAAGAGCTTGTCCTGAATGATTTTATTTTTCGCGAGTATGATTCCGCC
>CAMJAJ010000101.1 GCA_946403565.1 uncultured Treponema sp.
ACTGGCGGACGGCGGCGGGCGGAAACGTCGCGATGGTCTTCTTCCTGCGCCTGGTGATGAACGTCGGGATCATCCTGATACTGCTGACCGGCTTCATCGTCGTCGCGAACACGCTGATGATCTCATCGCTCAGCCGCATGACGGAAACGGGCACGCTCCGGGCAATCGGGGCAAAGCGGGGCTTCGTCATGCTCCAGTTCTTCTGGGAGACCGCCCTGCTCACGCTGACCGCCGGCATCCTGGGCTGCCTCGTCGGGTCCGCCCTCTGCCTCGCGGTCAACATGGCGGGGATCGAGCTGCACAACTCGCTCCTGGTCCAGCTGTTCGGCGGGAACGCGCTCCGCTGCACCCTCCTGCCGACGAACATTACCCTGTGCATGGGGGTGGCGGTCGCCCTGACCTTCATAGGCTGGTACTTCCCCGTCCGCATAGCTATGGAGGCGAACCCGATAGTCGCCATGAGGGGGCAGATTTGAAAAGGCTTTTCCAAGCATTAGGCTTCTACAGCAGGCTCGCCCTGAAGACCCTGCTGTACAGCAAGAAGCAGTACGTGTCGCTGTTCACGGTCTGCACCGTCGGCAGCGCGATCATGCTCATGGTCGTCTTTTCCACCGACGGCATGCTCAAGTCCATACGGGACAAGTCGCTCATCTACTATGGGGGCGACCTGGTCTTCCGGGGCGGAAGGGAGATGACGAGCAGCATCCCCGACATCGACGAGAAGATCGCGACGCTCCGTTCCCTGATTCCGCAGGAGGCCGAATTCTACAAGCGGATAGACTGCGACGCGACGACATCCTCCCTGCTCTTCGAGGGGCTGGAGACGCGGCTCTGGCAGTTCCGCGGGGTCGATTTCACCTCGGAGGAGCGCCTGCTTTCCGGGCTGGACATCACCTCCGGGGGCATCGAGGAGCTTCCCGGCCGGAACGGCATACTGATTTCTGAGTTTCTTGCCGATAAATTGAGCGCGAAGGTAGGTGACCTGCTGACGCTTCAGACGACCACCGAAGAAGGCTACTTGAACACCGAGAATGTTATAATAGAAGGAATCTTCTGTGACTCAAGCGTTTTCGGCACCTATACGGCCTACGTGGACATCCAGGCGCTGGAGGCCTTCATCGACCGGGGCGACAACTATGTCAACCGGGTGTGCGTGTATTTCCCGAACAGGGATTTCGGAAAGAAGGACATCGTGAACTTGCATAAGCGGCTTGAGGCCATATACAATATGTTTCCTCTGACGGACGACAAGGACGACTTCCGCAACGCCATCCGCGACTGGGACGGGAGCGAGGACCTGTACGGCCTCATCCCCCTCGACTCCAACATCAAGGACCTGCAGTTCATCATAGACGCGCTCAAGGCGGTCGTCAGCCTGATAATCCTGATCCTCCTCGTGATAATCTGCGTCGGCATGGGCAGCACCTACCGCATCATCGTCATGAAGCGGACGACGGAGATCGGAACCTTCCGCGCCCTGGGCATGAAGCACCTGGGGGTACGGATGGTCTTCCTGACCGAGGCCTTCTACCTGCTCGTCCTGGGCTTCCTGGTCGGCCTGGTCCTGGCCCTGCTCGGCTGCCACGGGCTTTCCTGCCTGAACCTCTCATTCGTCTCGGCCTTTGAGATTTTCCTGACGAAAAGCCACCTGATTCCTTCGATACATATCGTGAAATCGCTCTCCCTCTTTTTGATTGTTGTTGTAACTACGATTTTGGCAACGTTGTTTACTATTCGAAATGCCGTTCACATAAGCCCAGTCGGAGCGCTGGCCACGACGGCATAAGACACACAATCAAGCACTTTCAAGAGGAGAAGAAAATGAAAAAGGCTGTCATCAAATCAATATTCGTGCTCGCCGCCGCCATGCTGGCCGGCTCCGCATTCGCCGCCGACATATCATCGGCAGATGCGAAGGCACTGCTGCAGAAGGTGGACGAGTCCACCTCGTTCTATGGAACGGATTTCGCCGCCAACTATTCACTCGTCCAGGAGAAGCCCGGACAGGGCAAGTCCACCACGACGGTCGTCATGTACCGCCGCGACGACAAGGACGCCTACACCATACTCATCACCGGCCCGGAGAAGGACAGGGGCAAGGGCTACGTCCAGTTCGACAACAACATCTGGTTCTACGACCCCTCCGACCGCCAGTTCGTGTTCACCACGTCAAAGGACAGCGTGGGCGGCACCAACGCGACCCCCGCTGACTTCACGCCCCAGCACTACAGCAAGAACTACAAGATCGACAAGGCCGAAAAGACCACGCTGGGCAAGGGCAAGATGGAATGCATCCAGTTCACGCTCACGGCGACCAGCAAGAACGTCAACTACCCCACGATCAAGCTCTGGGTGACGCCGGAGGACGGCCTCATCCGCATGAAAGAGGACTACAGCCTTTCGGGGCAGCTTCTGCGCACCACCGCCATTCCTTCATACCAGCTTTTTGAGAACCACTCGGTTCCCAGCAAGATGGTTGTCGTTGATAATCTCCGCGGCAAGAAGATCAACAGCAAGATGCAGTACGAGCAGACGCAGATCACGATCTCCAACGTCTCGTTCGCCAAGCAGAAGGACAGCGTGTACACCAAGAAATACGTGGAGATGATGAGCAAATAATGCTTTACCCCAGCCGAAGCTTTTTCAGGGCAGGATTGGCCGCCGCAAGTGCTCTGGTTTTCATCCATGCCCTCGGAGCAGAGCCCTTTGACGCGGACTCCGGCGGGGGAATCTACAGCGACACACGCAGCTACAGCGGGTATACTGAGTACATCGAACAGCCCGGCTTTGACGCGGACTCCGGCGGCGGCATCTACAGCGACACACGGGTCAAAAGCAGCTACTACGCCTCCGTCGGCACGGCCGACGCCTCGTTCGACGCGGACTCCGGAGAGGGAATCTACAGCGACACGAGCAGCTGGGACGACGACGGCTCAAGCAGCGACTACCCCGACTACTGGAATGACTACGACAGCAGCTCCGGAAACGGGGTTGCCTACGGAAGCACCGACGGTGACGCCGGCAGCGACGTATGGGCGGACGACGACTGGGCAGGCAACGACGACCTTGCCGGCCTGTTTGACGACGTGGAGGACGTGGCGGGGGTGGAATCCACCCCGGTGACGGACGCCGCGAGCACGGGAAGCTCGAACGAGAAGAAATTCGAGTGGTGGGGCCACCTGAACGCGAGCGGCGGACTGACCTTCCAGATGTTCCCGGAAGGAAGCACCTCGCCTTTCGCCACCATGTCCAACTCGCTCGGCTTCACCGCAAAGCCCTTTGAGGATTTCGTGGTGCGCGGCGGCTTCTACAGCGAGTTTCCATCGTTCAACTTCAGCCTCACGAGCCTGTACTTCGACTACATCATGAACGACAAGCTCTACATCACGGCGGGAAAGACCGGGACGGGCTGGGGCAACTCAAACATATTCGACACGAACATACTGGACGACGAAGGCGACGGAACCATCGTGAACCCCTATACGGACGAGACGGACACGGGACAGCGGTTCGACGCGATATTCACGCTCCCCATCTGGAAGGGCGAGATCCAGGCCCTCGGCATGTACGCCATCGGCGAGGACATCTCGCGGTCAAACCTCTCCTACGCCGCAAAGATCCAGTACCCCATCGGCCCCGTCTCCGTGGAGCTGTTCGGCCGGAAGTGGGCGACGAGCGACAGGTACTGGATGGAACCGGCGGTCGGAATGTCGATCACGACCGACATCTTCAAGAACCACATCAACCTCTGGGGCATGACGCACTTCGACCCCAAGGACCCCACGGCCCTGGGCCTCATGCGCTTCGTCGGAGGCATCAGCCGCGTCATAGAGACCGACCGCTTCGGAAAGTTCGGACTGGCCGCCGAATACCAGCTCACCTACGACCCCGACAAGCGGAAAGAGGACAGCATGACCCACGACATCGGCGTCACCGTCGGCTGGTCGCACGCGATGGGCTCGGACTTCTCGCCGGCCGTGCGCTGGTGGTACAACCCCCTCAGCGGCCAGGGCTACGTCCTGCCGACCCTGACCTTCACGGGCCTCAGGCACGTGGACATAACACTGACCGCCCCCTACATATTCGGCGGAGCCACGTACAGCAACGGAAAGGCCTCCTGGAGCTCCACCAAGGACGAGCCGCTCCTCATGTTCGGCCTGATCTTCTCCCTGTCAGTTCCTTACTAGCAGGCCCTTGTCGCTCCCTCGCAAAGCTGATAGAATAAGGCCAGTTTCAAACCGAGGAAGTTCCAAAGGCAAACGGCCTCTGGAACTGGTCCAACTTGCAGGGGAGATAGAATAATGCCGTATTCTGAACCTACCAACCTCGCCATAGTGTCCTGTCCGGGCGGCGAGTCTTTTGCGAACGAGGTCATAACCCACCTTCGCCACATGTACAAGCACCGCTTCTCCTTGAAGAGCGATGTCATCTCCAAGCGCTACAACCTTGACAAGGAGGCCGTGGTCCAGCAGATGAACCTGGACAACGACCTGCACACGAGCGACCTCTGCGTCCGCGGTATGACGGACAAGTACCGGCCGCCCGTCTTCAAGGTGAATGCGCGCAGCACCTACTTTGCCAACGGGGAGTTCAAGTGCGAGCTGCTTGAGTGCATCAGGGGCAAGGATGTATACATCTTCCAGGACGTGGAGAACCACGAGCCCATAAAGTTCAACGACGGCAAGAACGAGCTGACGCTCAGCGTGAACGACCACGTGATGGCCCTGCTCGTCACCATAGACACCGTGCGGCAGGCGGGGGCCAAGCAGATCACCCTCGTCCTCCCGGTCTACCCCTACAGCCGCCAGCACAAGAAGAAGGGGCGGGAGGGACTCACCGCCGCCCTGCTCGGCCACATCTACGAGAACATGGACGTGAACCGCATCATCACGCTGGACCTGCACTCCCGTGAGATCGTCAACGCGTTCAGCCACACGCACTGCGAGAACCTGCACGCCTCCTACCAGATAATCAGGGAGCTTGCCAAGGCCGTCGACCTGACCAAGGAGGACCTGGTCGTGGTCAGCCCCGACACGGGCGCGATCGACCGCAACAAGTTCTATGCGACCGGGCTCAAGAAGCCCCTCGCGATGATCTACAAGGAGCGGGACTACTCGGTGGTCACCCAGGACGCGAAGAACTCCAACATCAAGAGCATCAAGCTCCTTGGCGACGTCAAGGGCAAGGTGGCCTTCCTCGCCGACGACATGCTCGGTACCGGCGGCACCCTGCTCAAGGCCATGACCTTCCTGCACGAGCAGGGGGCGACCAAGGTCATCGCGGCCATAAGCCTGCCCTTCTTTACGGGCAACGCGGTGGAGCAGTTCGACGAGGCCTATCAGAAGGGCCTGTTCTACCGGATCATCGGCACCAACGCCGTCTACCATTCGGAGCTGCTCAAGCGCGAGTGGTACATCAGCACCAACGTCTCGGGCCTGTTCGCCAACGTCATAACCCGCCTGCACCACGAGCAGTCGCTGGGCGACCTCCTGGACAACCGCACGATAATCGACAAGCTCATCAAGGTTTCCACCCCTGCCGACCAGGCCGCCAAGCAGAAGGACGGGGAGGATGCGGGGCAGAATGCCTGAGCTGGTCATCGCTGTTGACATCGGTTCCTCCTCCATGAAGGCTGCCGCGATCAGCAGCACGGGGCAGCTTGTCGCCCGCTCCCGGGTTCCCCTGATCATGCGCCACAGCGACTGGGCCGCGGGGGACTGGCGGGGCTGCTTTGAGAAGGCCCTGCTCGAGCTGGACCTGTCCTCCCAGGACGCGGACGTCGAGGCCGTCTGCATCAGCGGCAAC
>CAMJAJ010000102.1 GCA_946403565.1 uncultured Treponema sp.
TCAAGTTCGACGAGGACGACCGCGACTGGCTGGACGACGTGGACGTGGACAACCGCCAGGCCATGGAGATGGCGGACACCTACACCAACATCATGGCGCAGATGATGGACGCGTGCGCCTCGCTCATCTCCAACAACCTCTCGATCGTGATGAAGCGCATGACGATCATCTCCATCGTCATCACGATACCGACCTTCGTCACGAGCTTCTTCGGCATGAACATCCCCCTGCCCTGGGGCAACGCGGGCTTCCTTGGCATGGTCTTCACCAGCGCGATCTGCCTGGTGTCCGCCCTGGTCGGCTGGTACGTCATCATGAAGACCTCCAAGTACGCCAAGCCGCTCGTCTCCCACCGCCGCTGGCTCAGGGGCAGGCGCAAGAAGAAGTAGGCGGGCCGTGCGGGGCACTAGACTGACGGGCCATGCGGGGTAGAACGTTCCGGGCGGGACCGGCGCGGCACTAGACTGGCGGGCCTGGCGCAGCAATACTCTCTAAAACTGGGCTTGACCAGTTTTTAGAGATGCCCTATTATTTTTTGTTATGAACATCGCGCTTTTTACGGACTCTTACATACCGACCAAGAGCGGCATCGTCACCGTCGTATTGCAGCTGCGCAAGGTGCTCCAGGACATGGGCCACCATGTCGTCGTCGTCACGGTCAAACCCCACAACTACCACGACCCGGAAATCGACAACGACCCCGACATCCTCCGACTTCCCTCGCTGCCCACGCCCCCAAAGATTCCGGACCAGTACATCGGCTTTCCGTTCGAGCACGTGATAATCCCCTTCCTGAAGAAGCACGAGATACAGATCATCCACTCCCACACGGAGTTCCTCGTCGCCCACGCGGCCAAGCTCTCCGGCAAGAAGCTGCACATCCCGGTCATCGCGACGACGCACACGCTCTGGGAGGACTTCTACACCTTCTACCTGCCCATGGGCCGCTTCATCCCGGTCAAACTCATCCGCAAGGCGGTCAAGCGCCTGTACAAGAAGTTCTACGCGCTCATCAACGTGTCCGAGAAGGCCCGCGAATACTTCAAGGAGCCCTTCATGCTGCCCGCCACCCCGTCGGCGATCATACCCAACGCGCTGGACTCCGACAGCTTCATCCACAAGCCCGCCTCGGAGGAGGAGCTGGCCGCCCTGCGCAAGAGCTGGGGCATCAGGCCCGACGACGTGGTGCTGCTCTTCCTGGGCCGCGTGGTGGAGGAGAAGCGGGTGGAAGAGCTGCTGGACGTGTGCATGCGGGTCATCCAGAAGGACGAGCACATAAAGGTGATGTTCGTCGGTTCGGGCGGCGCGCTGCAGGACCTGGAGAAGCAGGCCCGGGAGGTCTCCGACCGGATAATCTTCACCGGCTACGAGCCCTGGACAAAGGTGCACTACTACTATGGAATCGGCAACGTCTTCATCACGGCCTCCCTCTCGGAGATGCACTCCATGACCGTGCTGGAGGCCCTCATGTCCGGCCTGCCCCTCGTGGCCCGGCGCGACTCCAGCTTCCTGGACACGATCTTCCACGGCAGGAACGGCTACCTGGCCGACAGCGACGAGGAGATGGACGGCTACCTGCTGGAGCTGGCCGCCGACGCGGAGAAGCGCAGGAGCTTCGGAGAGGAGAGCCGAAGGATTTCCAAGAATTTCACGCCGGACGTATTCGGCAGGAGGACCATCGCCTTCTACGAGAAGGTGCTGGAGAAGTACCCCGACCGGCTGACCGACGAGGACCTCCAGGACGCCGTGGACTCGGTGCTATAGCCATTTACAAAAGTCCTGCGGACTTTTGTAAATGGACGGGCGGAATCCGGCGGTGCCGGATTCCGCCCGCAAGGGCTGGCACCGGCTGCCTCGCGCGGCCCGCGGCCGGGGCGATTACAGGCCCTTCGCCCAGATGTAGGTGCTCAGGTAGGGGTCGGGCTTCACCACGTTCTCGCTCCGCCATATCTCGTCGATAAGGCCGCCCTCGTTCACGCGGCCCACCCGCACCCGCTTCTTCAGGTGCTGGTTCTCACCGTCTATCGTCACCTGGCCCTCGGGAGCGTCGTAAGACAGGCCCTTGGCCGCCATGCGCACGTCCTCCACATTGAACGTCCCCGCCTTCTCGCACGCGGCCGCCCAGAGGTAGACCGCGATGTAGCCGGCCTCCATCGGGTCGCCGATGACGCTGTTGCCGCCGAAGAGGTTCCGGTAGCGGGAGACGAAGGAGAGGTTGTACATGGAGGCGATGGTCTGGAGGTAGCTCCATGCCACGTAGTGCCCCGCAAGCAGGTCGGCGCCGATGTAGCTGACCTCGCTCTCCGAGACGGAGAAGCTCATCACGGGGATGTCCGCCGCCGTTATGCCCGCCTCCTTCAGTTGGGCAAAGAAGGCCTTGTTGGAGGAGCCGTTCAGCGTGTTCAGCACCACGTCGGGCCTGGCCGCCCGTATCTGCTCAATCACGTCGTGGAAGTCCTCGCACTCCATGTCCACATAGCGCTCGCCCACGCACTCGCCCTCCAGGTAGACCAGGTAGGCCTTCACGATGCTGCCCGCGGTATGGGGGAACACGTAGTCCGAGCCGATGATGAACATCCGCTTTCCGAAGTTCTTGAAGCAGTAGTCCACGGCGGGGACCACCTGCTGGTTGGGGGCGGCCCCCATGTACATGATGTTGGGGCTGGCCTCCAGCCCCTCGTACTGGAGGGGGTACCAGAGCAGGCCGTAGATGTCCGGCTCCTCCACCACCTGCTTGACCTCCTTGCGCGAGGCCGAGGTCCAGCAGCCGAATATCGTCGCGACATTGTCCTCGGTCAGCAGCCGCCGGGCCTGCCGGGCAAAGACGGCCGGTTCGCTCTCGCCGTCCCGCTGGACCACCTCTATCTTGCGGCCAAGCACGCCGCCCGCCGCGTTTATCTCGTCTATCGCCATCTGCTCCGCCTCGCAGACGGGAATCTCGCTCTGCGCCATGGCCCCGGTCTGCGAATGGAGCAGGCCCACCTTCACGGTCGAACTTTCCTCGGCCTTCTGGCATCCGGCCAGCAGGAGGGCCAGCACCGCGCCCGCGGCGGCAAGTCCCAGCATATTCCTTTTCATTCGTCTTCCCCCATGATAACGTCGTAGGTGACCATACGGCCCTTGCCCTTTATGTCGCACTCGATCGGCGCGCTGAATTTGACGTCCGAATCCTTGAGCCGCTCGTAGACGGCCTCGGACACCCGTATGCCGCCGGGGGAACAGGCGGACTCCATGCGGCTCGCGACGTTCACGGTGTTGCCCCACACGTCGTAGACGAACTTGGTCTTGCCGATGACCCCCGCGCTGACCGGTCCCCGGTTCAATCCGATGCGGATGTTGAACTTGATCTTCGCGCTCTCGTTGTAGGCCTGCAGGTCGTCGTACATGCCCTTGGCGAACTCCACCATGATGCGGGTGTGGTCGTCGTTGAGCGACGGCAGGCCGCAGCCGGCCATGTACGCGTCCCCGATCGTCTTTATCTTCTCCACGCCCATCCGCTTGGCCCGTTCGTCAAAGCGGCTGAACAGGTCGTTCAGGGCGTATACGATCTCAAAGGCCGTATGCGCGCTCGAAATCGTGGTGAAGCTCACGATGTCGGAGAAGAGCATGGTCACGTCGGCGAAGTTTTCACCGATCGCGTGGATGTCGTCCTTCAGCTCCCGCGCGATCTTGTCGGGCAGGATGGCATGGAGCAGCTGGTCGGACTTCTCCTTCTCCACCGCCAGCTCCTTGGTCCGCTCGTTGACCAGGCCCTCCAGCCGCATGTTCTCCCGCGCCATCCGCCGCTCCCGCAGGTAGATGACCGTGAACACGGCCACGAGGCTGCTTACCGCCACGACGATCCAGAACCAGGTCGTCTGCCAGACGTAGGGCTTCTGCAGGAAGAGCATGGTCTCCGCCTTGTCGGATATGACCCCGTCCCCGTTTATGGCGGACACCATGAAGGTGTGCTTGCCGGGCTTGAGGTTGGTGTAGGAGACCGTCCGGGCCGTGCTCGGAATGGAGAACTCATCGTCAAAGCCCGTCAGCTGGTGGGTGAACATAATCCGCTCGGGCGCGTCAAAGCTCAGGCCCGTGTACTTTATGTCCACGCGCTTGGTTCCCGGCTTGAGCTCGATCACGGAGTCGAGCTTCTTGTGCTCCACGGTGTCCACCACGATGTTCTCTATGCACACCAAGGGCTTGACCTGGCTGCCCTGCACCTTCACGGGATTGTAGACCGCCACGCCGTCCACCATGGGGAACCAGAGGCGGCCGCCGCTGTCGCAGATGCCCACGGCCGTGGACGTTGCTCCGTCCGAGTCCAGGCCGTCGTTCTTATTGTAGAACTTGGGGACAAACTCCTTCTGCCTGCCGGCGGCGACCTCGTTCAGGTCGGCGGCCGGAACGGAAGAGACCCCGTAGTTGCTGGTCATCCAGACGTTACCCAGCTTGTCCGGCAGGAGCTGGAAGACCGAGTCCGTGCCGAGCCCCTGCTCCGCCCGTATGATGTCGAACAGGACGGGAATGCGCTCCAGCGAGCTGTCGTAGGCCGGGCAACGGGTCAGGCCGCTTCCGGAGCATATCCAGTAGGCCCCGTTCTCGTCCTGGGAAATCTTGAACACGACATTTCCCGAAAGGCCGTTCTCCGTCGTCATCCTGCCGAAAAGCTTCTCGTGCCGCATGAGGTACACGCCGCCGCCGTCCGTTCCTATCCAGATGACGTCGTTGGGGTCGCGGTACAGGCACATGACGTACTCGTTCTCCAGGCCGTCCATCTGCTTGAAGTTCACGATGCTGCCGTCCGTGTGGATGATGCTCAGTCCCGTGGTCGTGCCGACGTACAGCTCGCCGTCGCCGCCCTCTATGGCGACGCGGACCTTGTTGCCCGCAAGCCCCTCGTCCGAGCTCCAGCTCGTGATCTTCCCGCTGCGGGTGTTGTAGCGCAGCTGGCCGGGCTTGCGGTAGCAGCTGACGAGTATGTCGCCGTTCTCCGTCACCCCCACGTGGCGGACGCGGACGCCCTTCGTGTACTCGGTCAGCACGTTCGTGACCTGGTGCCCGCCTATGTAGCAGGACACGCCCTCGTCGGTGCCGACCCAGACCTTGCCGTCCAGGTCCTCGGTGATGGCGTTGGCGGTGACTCCCGTCCGGAACATCTTGTAGCGGCTGCGGGTCATCTTGCCGATTCCGTTCCTGTCCGTCGCAATCCAGATGTTTCCCTCGCGGTCGGAGACGATCCTGTTTATCTTGGCCTTCTGCACGCCGTCCTTCTCGCAGACGGTGAACCTGCCCTCGCTGTAGACCACCAGGCCACACTCCGTTCCGAACCATATCGTGCCGTCGGAATCCTGGTAGATCGCCGTGACCGGCGTGTCGTCCAGCATGGTGCCGGTGTGGACGGCGGTCGCGATTCCGTCCTTTATCCTGACGAGGCCGGACGTGTCGGTTCCCACCCAGAAGCTGCCGTCCCTGTCCTGGCAGACCTCCGTCACCGCATAGTCGCCGAACTGGTCCATGGACGCTATGGTGCGGAAAAGCCCGTCCTTGAACACGAACAGGCCCTTGTCGTTCTCCGTCGTGAGCCACACCCGGCCCGTGCTGTCGCACATCAGCTGGGTGGAGATGACCCCCTTGGAGACCGTTCCCGCCTCGAACTGCGGGTTGATAAGGTGCTTGCTCTTGGTCATGTAGACCACGCCGCCCGCCGTCCCGACCCAGACGTTCTTCTCGTTGTCCTCGACAATCGCGCGGATGGAGTTGTTCGGGAGGCCGTTCAGGGTCGTGAAGGTCATGTTCCCCTCGGGC
>CAMJAJ010000103.1 GCA_946403565.1 uncultured Treponema sp.
CCGGCGCTCATCTAAAACAATACTCCTCGGTTTGACTGCAAGCTCCATTGTACAACAAGAAGCTTGCAATGTAAACAGCAATAAACTATTATAATTCCATGCGCGAAAAAATGCAAAGGAATTCTTTCCGGTTTCTGCCGCTGCTCGCCCTGCTCCTGCTGGCGAACTCCCCAGCCTCCCCCCAGTCCGCTGGAACGAGCGTGGAGCTACATGACTTCTATATCGGCAGGGGTTTCAAAACTGATTATCAGGGACTGAGCCCCAGCCAGAGCGAAATATATCCGAGGAACCTCCTGGTCACCATCCCCGCCGCCAGCCGGGAGGGCCGGGAGCCGATGGAAGGCGGGCTGGAGAACGTCTTCCTCATCTTCCCGCAGGACGACGCGGCGGCGCATCCCGACCTCTTCCTGAGCTTCCTGGAGGAGCTTGCCCGGCGGCAGCTCCCCTTCACCATAAAGGCCGTCCTTGCCGCGAACGAAGGAAGGAGCCCCGTCCGCGACGAGGAGGGCTACGAACACCCGACGGGCATCTCGGTCTTCGCGGAAAGCCTTGACAGCGGCACGAACAGCTGCGTCATCATCGCGCGGAGCGGCGGGATGAACCGCATCTCCTCGGGAGGCGGCGGCATGGTGGCCCCCATCTGGCTGGTCAAGTCGATCAAGACCTCCTGCGAGGAGCAGTCCGTCTCCGCCTGGCTCCCGAACTCGGCCTCCTTCCTGTACCGCCTGGGCTTCATGAGCGAGGACGAGAAACTCTCCCCCTTCCTGGGCGAGTCCATCCCCGCGGCAGGCCTGTACCTGAACGACGTGGAGGACTACCAGAAGGTGCTCGTGGGAACCCTGGACAAGCTCGCGGGGACGAACACGTCGAGCTGGGACGTCCACTACTCCTACGTGTCCATCCTCTCGCTCGAGTTCTGGCTGGACGAGACCTTCTTCCTCTTCTGCTACATCGGGGCGGCCTTCATCGTCCTGCTGCGGCTCTGCTTCTCCACGATGCAGCAGAGCGACCGGAACAGGGCCGTCATCAAGGACCTGTCCAAGGCCTGGTACCTCCTCCTGCTCCTCCTGGCCTTCACGGCGGCGGTCCTCCAGCTCTCGCAGCGCATCCCCAGCCTGGGCTCCCCCTTCGCGGCCATCACCATCGGGCAGCGGCTCGTCATAGCGACGGCGGCAAGCCTCCTGCTGTTCGTCCTGCTCGCCAAGCTGAAGGTGGCGGTCAGCATGGAAAGCAGCGCGCGGATCATCCTCCTCACGGGGGCCTGCAACATCTTCATCTTCTCGGCCATCGACATATCCTTCCTCTTCCTCTTCTTCTTTGAGTACCTGGCCTGCCTCATCGCGCGGCGGTCCAAGGGAAAGATCATGATAATCACGAGCCTCATCATCATGGCCCTCCCCTTCATCCCCCACGCGGCCAACATCCTGCTCTCCTCCAACCCGCGCTCGCTTGCCCGCCTGGCAAGCCCCGGCCCGCTGGGGAACCTGCTCACCGCGCTCATACTCATGCCCTTCCAGCTCCAGTTCCTGCGCCTGCTCATGCAGATGGACTTCTTCACCAAGCGGAAGAAAGCCTTCGTCCTGCTCCGCATATTCAGCGCGGCCCTGTTCATCGCCGCCTGCGTGGCATGCGTGGGCCTCTTCTACTTCCTGGTCATCAGGACGCTGGCCTGGGCAAGCTTCAGCTCGCTCAGGGCCAGCTGGGCCGGGAAGGAGGCCCCGGTCTGGGAGCCCCGGCCGACCTTCGCCGAAGACCAGGAGGCGGACTACATACGGGTCGGCTACAGCACGGACGGCTTCATGGAGTACAACTTCACCAGCATGTACGTGCAGGCGGCGGAGGGCGTGCAGGTGCTGCGCTACGACATCAGCCTGGAGACCGAGAGCGGCATCCCCCTGAACGACTGCAACTACGGCTACAGCCTCAGCGGACGGCACAAGGCCTACATAGCGGTCCCCGACAACCCTGCGGCGGACCTCTCCATCATCTTCACCTGCGAGAAGGGGGTGAGCCCGATCGCCTTCATCACGAGCTACCTGAAGACCGCCGACGGCAGGTCGGTCGTGGAAAAGGACGCGCTCAACATGCCGCACCTGGACGGGCCGAAATGAAAGTGTACTTCCACATAGACCTGGATGCCTTCTTTGCCTCGGTGGAGCAGCTGGACCACCCCGACTACCGGGGGAAACCCGTCGTCGTCGGGGGGCTGCCGGGCGACAGGCGGGCCGTCGTCTCCACGGCGTCCTACGAGGCGCGGAAATACGGCATCCACTCCGCCATGCCGCTCTCGCGGGCCGTGCAGCTGTGCCCCACGGCCATATTCGTCAGGGGCCGCTACGAACGCTACCAGGAACTTTCCGACCGGATAATGGCGATCTTCGGGGGCTACTCCCCCGACGTGACCCAGCTGTCCATAGACGAGGCCTTCCTGGACATGAGCGGGACGGAAAAGCTCTTCGGCAAGAGCGGGGACGTGGCCGCCAGGATAAAGGCCGACGTGAAGGCCCAGACCGGCCTTTCCGTCAGCGTTGGCATCGCGAGCACGATGTACGTCGCCAAGATCGCCTCGGGCCTGAACAAGCCGGACGGGCTCACGGCCGTCGCCGCCGGGGACGAGAGCGCGTTCATGCGCCGGCTTCCGCTGGACAAGGTCTGGGGCATCGGCGGCAAGACGCTGGCCCGGCTCAAAAGCTCGGGCTTCTTCACGACGGAGGACATCTACGGCAAGTCGGAGGCCCTGCTCCGGACGATCTTCGGGGAGAGCACGGGAAGCTTCCTCTACGCGGCGGTCCGCGGCAACCCGGAGATGACCTTCGGGGGCGAGGCGAAGAACCACTCCATAAGCTCCGAGCGCACCTACGACTTTGACCTGACCGACCGCTACGCCATAGACACCGCCCTGATGGAGCTGTCCATGCATGTCCTCTACCGCATGCACCGGGAACAGGTGAAATCCAGGACGTTGGCCCTGAAGATCCGCTACGAGGACTTCACGACGGTCAGCGTGCAGGAGACGGGCGAGTACGCCATCTCCAACGCCGACGACATGTTCGAGCGCTGCAGGAGGCTCTTTGACCGGAAGTACGAGCACGGGCGGGGCATCCGGCTGCTGGGTGTGGCATGCGAGAAGGTCTACGGCAGGGACGTGCCCGAGCAGAAGGGGCTGTTTGACTTTGACAACGAGAAGAAGGCAAAGATCGAGGAGGCCATATACGCCATGCAGGACAGGCATCCCGAGATAAAGATCGGCAAGGCCCGGACGCTCAAGAGCTAGCGGGCAACCGGCCCCGCCACGATACGGCCCGCACCCCCAGGACAAGACCAGCACCGGGCCCGCGTGCTGAACGGCGGCCTGCGGTCAACCGGACTAGCAGTCCACGCCCAAATCCTTTATCAGCGCGAAGAGGTAGGTCCGCTCGATTCCAAGGGCGCGGGCCGCCGCCGCCTTGTTGCCGGCGCAGGCGGCTATCGTGTCCTCTATGTAGGACTTCTTGAAGAGCCCCGCGGCCTCCCTGAGCCCCAGGCCTGAAGGAACCGACCTGCCGTCAGATGACGGGCGGCCCACTGAAAGCACGATGTCCTCCTCCTCAAGCCGTATTCCCCGGCACAGCAGGACGGCACGCTCCATGACGTTCCGGAGCTCGCGGATATTGCCCGGCCAATGGTAGGCCTCAAGTTTCTTTATTGCCGCCGGTGAGAAGCCCCTCACATCCCGGCCCATCTCCCGGGCAAACTCAGACAGGTAGCGGTCCGCAAGCGGCATGATGTCCTCGGCCCGCTCCCGCAAAGGCGGGCAGCTCACGCTTATCGCGTCCAGCAGCACGAGCAGGTCACGGCGGAATTCCCCCCGGGCGGCCAGCTCCTCAAGTTCCCCGCAGGCCGATGCGATGACCTTGATCCGGCCGTTCCCGCCGCCAGCCTGACCGTTCCCGCCGCGGACCTGGCCGGCCAGGAAGCCGTACAGAAGCTCCTGCGCATCCGGGGCAAGCAGCTGCAGCCCGTCCAGAAAGAGGGTACAGGCAGGACTGAGGCAGGAGAGGAAATCCACGCCTGCCCCCAGGCATTTGACCGGGACAAAAACCGATTCCACCCCCCGTTTCTCGTGTATCCTGCGGGCAATGTACTCCTTGCCGCTCCCCCGCTCTCCACGTATCAGGACGGGCGAGGACGAAGCGGCAACATCAGCAAGGGCAGCAAGCAGACGCAGCATCCTTTTGCTCGAGCTTGTGAATTCATCCATATCGATAGCAGCTCCTCCCCGGACACCCGGACAAAACAAAAAAAGGCGCACCGCCCTGCCCGCGGAAAACCCGGGGCAGACCAGTACGCCTCTTCAGAAAGCCAGCGTAAAAACCGCTACTTGTTGTTGCGGTCCTTCATGCTGTCGGCAATCGTGTAGCCACCCTCATCGTCGTTGCTTGACGACATGTACTGGGAAAGCTGAGCACGCTCCTGAGCCCTCTTGTACTCCTTGATAGAGAAGGCGACCTTCTCCTTATCGACATCGACGGAGACGACGTAGACGTTCACCTTGTCGCCAGGGTTGAACTTCTTGACGGCCTCCTCGAAAGGCGTCTCGCGGTCATCGGAGATGTTGGACTTGTTGACCAGGCCCTCGATTCCACCCTCGGCCTTGACGAAGATGCCGAAGTCCGTGATGGAAGTGACCTCACCCTCAAGCGTCGTTCCTGGCTTATGAGTAGCGGCGAAAGCAACCCAGGGGTTGTCGGACAGCTGCTTGACACCGATGCGGATGCGGCGGTTCTGCTGGTCGCACTCGGTGATGACAGCATCCAGCTCCTGACCGGTCTTTATCTCGCTGCCGGGATGCTTGACCTTCTTGGTCCAAGAGAGGTCCTCGCCAGACAGGAAGGCATCGATTCCCTCCTCAATCTGCACGAAGGCGCCGTTGCTCGTAATCTTGACGACGGTTCCGTGAACCTTCATTCCCACGGGGAACTTGTCGGCAATCGTATCCCACGGATTGGCGGTAACCTGCTTGAGTCCCAGGGAAACGCGGCCGGCCTGGATGTCGTAGCCGAGAATCATGCACTCGACCTCATCGCCTTCCTTGAGCATATCGGACGGCTTGTTGACCTTCTTGGTCCAGCTGAACTCGGAGATGTGGGCGAGGCCCTCGATTCCCTCCTCCAGCTCGATGAACGCGCCGAACTCGGTCAGCTTGGTGACCTTGCCCTTGACGACATCATTGACGTGATAGCGGTCCTCGAAGTGCAGCCAGGGATCCTCGCTGAAATGCTTGAGCGAGAGATTGATGCGCTTCTTCTCGGGATCCAAGCGGATGACCTTCAGCTCGATCTCCTGCCCCTTCTTGACGAAGTCCTTCGGGCGGGTGACGTGCCCCCAGCTCATGTCGTTGATGTGGAGCAGGCCGTCGAAGCCGCCCAAATCGATGAACGCGCCGAAGCTCGTGAAGGTCTTGACCGTGCCCTTCACGGAGTCTCCGATCTTGACCTCGTTGAAGAACTTCTCGCGGTTCTCCTCGATCTTCTCCTCAAGGTACTTGCGGCGGTTGACGACGACGTTGCGCTTGCCCTCGCTGTAGAGCCGCTCGATATAGAAAAGGGCCTTCACGCCGATGAGCTTCTCGGCCTTCTCGACCTTCTGGCTGTCCGCCTGGCTGATTGGAAGGAAGGCACTGATTCCGCCGCCCAGGTCGACCATGAAGCCGCCCTTGGTCTCGCTGGCAATCTTGCCCTCGACGGCCTTCTTGTCGTTGAAAGCGGTCTTGA
>CAMJAJ010000104.1 GCA_946403565.1 uncultured Treponema sp.
GGAGACCGAAGAGCTTGTCCTGAATGATTTTATTTTTCGCGAGTATGATTCCGCCAATGACGGTAATGATATTGGACGCGGCAGCGATGTAGTGGCGGAAGAGTATGCAAGGCAGTTTTCACTGGAGCTTGGCCAGGCCGTCGCCGAAATGTGGCGGAGGCTGTCGTCAGCCCAGGGGCAGGGGGATAAGTTCGGTTACGTATGCCGCTCCCATGCTGATGAATTGACAGGGTGCCTCTTGTTTTCTTTCTGTCCGCCCGCAGCGAAGACGGCGGTTGCTCTTACCGACTTCTTCGTTTTACAGGATTACCGGGGCCTGGGGATAGGTGAAGAGTTGCTTTCAAAGTGCCTCCCCATGTTGAAAGGCCGCGGTGTCCAATGGATTTTGATTTCAAACACGATTATTCCAGATTCAATGGAACGGCTGATTGAGCGTTTTGGCTTTGACAGGCTGGGATCCGGTTATCTGGCAGATTTGGCTAAGACCAATGAGATTGGCTAGCCCTATGAAGGAGTTTTTTTATGTACAACAGCAGCAATGCTAACACGGTGAGCGATGATCAGGTGAGCGCCCTTTTGAAGGATGCGCTTGAGCGTGTTGAGGGTGCCAGCGAGGCTGACATCCAGCTTTTTAACGCGATTAAGAAACTGTACAAGAAGAACGTGCCTTTTTCCCGCAGGAAATATGTGGCCGCCTACCTGGTACGGCAGGCCCTTGCCTCATCTGGCCGTCCTGCCCGTGGTGGACGCGAACGCGACAGGGATAGGGACCGCGACCGCCGTAGTGAGGCCCGTTTTGCTTCTGACCGCTACGAAGGACGCAGGAGCGAGCGGTCTTCCCGTTTTGAGCGGGAATCCCGTCCCGAGAGGCCTGCTAGTGAGCGGACCGAGCGGCCGCCGAGAGGCGAGAGGCCCGAGCGGGCTCCCCGCGTGCAGATTGACCCGGCGATGGCGGATACCGTCTTCATCTCCATCGGAAGGAACCGCAGGGTGTATCCCCGCGACCTGGTCGGCCTCCTGGTCAGCGTGGCCGGACTGGAGCGCGAGCGGATTGGTGACATCCGCGTCCTTGCCAACTATTCCTTCGTGCAGCTGTTCAAGGAGGACTGCGACAAGGTCATAAGCTCGCTCAATGACTATGACTACCGCGGCAGGAAGCTTTCCGTCAGCTACTCCAAGAAGGGCGAGGGCGAGGGATTTGACGCCGGACAGGCCGGTTCAGAGGGAGACAGGCCGGTGGCCGCATCCTCCTATGCGGAGCCGGAGAAGCAGGCTCCCATCGCCGCTGATGGATATGAAGGCGAGGAGAAGATTCCTGCCGGCGTGACCAACGCCTCCTATGGAGTGACCGAGACCAGCGAGTCTGCCAGGATAAGCGAGGAGCAGAGCGCGTTTGCGGCCCGCCAGTCATCTGGCGATTCCGCCGGTTCTGCCGACCAGTATTCGACGACGACCGAGGACGGGCAGGTGACCTCCCACTTCGGCACGGGCGCAGCATATTGATTTCGCTGATACACACGGGGCCGTTCGGTACGAACAGCCTGGTGGTTCCCCTGGGTACGTCCCAGGGGAATCTCCCGGGAAACAAGGTGTTCATCGTTGACCCCGCATGCTCTGATTTTTCCGCAGACAAACGTTCCATAAGCAGCTTCCTGGAGGAGCGCGGCCTTGAGCCCGTGGCGGTGGTCCTGACGCACGGACACTTTGACCATGTGGCCGGCATAGGCTTCCTGAAGGAACGCTATCCCGACATCCAGATATACATTCACGAGGCCGACGAATCCTTCATCGGCGAGAAGGGCGGCGAGCGTCAGGCCCGCCACCTGTCGCTCATGGGATTCATGGAATTCCTTCCCTATGTGTCCGGCCTCTGTCCGGCGAGCGGCCGTATGTCCGACGGCGACGAACTGTTCGGCGAGTACGGCTCCCCCTGGCGGGTCCTGCATACGCCCGGGCATACCGAGGGCAGCTGCGTCCTCTATTCGCCGCAGGACCGGCTGCTGATTGCGGGGGATACCCTTTTCTACCGCTCCTGGGGCAGGACCGACCTGCCCGGCGGCGACGAGGGGCAGATCATGGACAGCCTCGCGCGCATATACCGGGAGATTCCCCCGGACACGCGCGTGTATCCGGGCCATGACCGGGCCGGATTCCTCCTTGAAGAATCGCGCGTCCTGTAATATAATCAACATATGGAAGAAAACAGCCTGCCCGACGGTTCCGATGCTCAGAAGGTCCCCGACATCCCAAAGGAGAAGTTCGTGTTCGTCCAGCAGGATGCCGAGCTTGGGGACATCAAGCTGACGGCGAAGAGCGTCGGCTACATGCAGGACGCCCTGGCCCGCTTTGCCAGGAACAGGGGCTCGGTCGTCTGCTTCATCATCACCCTTCTCCTGTGCCTCTACGCCGCGTTCGCCCCGCTTTTTTCCCCATACAGTATGTCCGACAAGGACGGCTACTACGCCTACGTCACTCCCCGGAGCGGCCTGTTTTCGCGCTGGGGATTCTGGGACGGCGGCCACCGGATGCAGGTCAACGCGACCAGCTACCAGTACCTCTGCGCCATTCCCGGCGCGGTCATGAAGACCTACGGTGTCGAGGAGAAGGAGGTCGCCAAGCGGAAGCAGACCTGGTACACGGTGAAGGTGGACAGCTATGCCCGCGTCGGTTATGTGAAGATGCTGCTGACCAAGGACGAGTGGGAGACGGCCCGCGCATGGGAGGCGGAAAACGGCAGGCAGCTCTTCTATCCCGTGATAGACCAGTCCAAGGTCAAGTTCCAGCCCTACCGGAACGACATGAACGCATGGTTCCTGACGGACGCCAAGGGGCAGCCGGTCAAGGACGCTGCAGGACAGCTCCAGGCCATATACGCGGCTGACCCCGCCTCCCCGGACGGACTTGCCTATTCCGTGAGCCGGATGAAGGGTAGCCAGTTCGAGACCCGGGTCCTCTACAGCGAGTGGTACTATTACCGGAACGGCCGGAAGCCCTCGTTCCTGTTCGGCACCGACATGTCCGGCTACGACATCTTTACCCGTCTGGCGCATGGAGCAAGGCTTTCCCTCGTCCTGTCACTGACGGTGTCCGCGATCAACCTCTTCCTGGGCATACTCATCGGTGCGGCGGAAGGCTACTACGGAGGGGCCTTTGACCTGTTCTTTGAACGGGTCAAGGACATACTGTACGAGGTTCCCACCCAGGTCACCATGGTGCTCTTCCAGCTCTACCTGGCCAAGAAGGTCGGCCCCATAGTCGCCCTCTTCTTTGCCTTCATCTTCTACGGCTGGATAGGGGTGTCGTCCACGGTCAGGGCCCAGTTCTACCGCTTCAAGGGGCAGGACTATGTGAACGCCTCGCGGACGCTGGGGGCAGGGGACTGGCGGCTCATCTTCCGCCACATACTGCCCAACGCCGCGGGCTTCATCATCACGGCATCGGTGCTGCGCATTCCGAGCGTGATATTCAGCGAGGCAAACCTCACCTATCTGGGGATAGTGAACCTGGACAGCGACGCGATGACGAGCGTTGGCACGATGCTCAACAGCGCGAAGGATGCGCTTGCCTCATACCCGCACACGGTGTTCTTTCCGGGTGCGTTCATCTCCCTGTTGCTTGTCTGCTTCAATGAGTTTGGAAACGGCCTCCGCGACGCGTTCAATCCGACGCTGCGGGGAAGCGGGGACTGACGTTCAGCAGCTTCCTGGTATATTCTGACTGGGGACTGGCGTACACTTCCTCCACGTTGCCCGACTCCACGATTCTGCCGCCCTGCATGACGGCGACCCGCGAGCAGAGGTAGTAGGCCACGTCCAGCTTGTGGGTTATGAACAGCATGGCGAACTCCATCTGCTCATGCAGCTCCCGGAACAGGTTCAGGATCTGGGCGCCCACGCTTACGTCGAGGGAAGATATGGCCTCGTCCGCGACGAGCAGCCTCGGTTCCAGCATGAGGGCGGCGGCTATGCACACCCGCTGCCGCTGGCCGCCGGACAGTTCCGCGGGGAGCCGCTTCTTATAGGAAGGATCGAGCCCGACCTTCTCGAGCATCTCGTCCACCTTTTTCTCCCGCTCCTGCCTGCTGTACTTCCGGTGGACGGCGAGGGGCTCTTCCACGGTGAAGCCGACGGTTCGGCGTGGGTCCAGTGAACTGAGCGGGTCCTGGAAGACCGCCTGCATTGCGGCGCGGCATGCCCGCCGTTCCCTTCCGTCCTCGAGGGAATGTCCGTCGAGCGTGATGCTGCCGGTATAGGGGATGAGCCCCAGCACCGCCTTGGCCAGCGTCGTCTTGCCCGATCCGCTTTCCCCCAGAAGGCCAACGAACTCGTTCCTGCGTATGTCCAGGTCTATGTCCTTCAGCACGGCCTTGGTCCAGCCTGCCCCCGAAAGGGGGAAGGCCGAGCCCCTGTAGCCCGCCGAGAGATTACGGATTTCCAGTATGTTCCCGCCGGGCTGCACGTTCTGCCTGTGCGGTTAGCGGTAGATGGGGCGGACGCTGATGACGCCCTCGATCTTGGAGAGCCGGGCTATGGTGTCCTCGTCAACCCTGCCGTCCACGTCGATCAGGTTGTAGGCGAGGTTCTGCCGGTTCTGGTTGATCATGCTGGCGATGTTGTACTTTGCATCGCCCAGCACGGACGTAAACTTTGAGACCACGCCCGCGACGTTCTGGTTGCTTATGCAGAGCCGTGTACCGCCCGCCTGTATGGCCCAGTCCATCTTGGTGCGGGGGAAGTTGACCGAATGCTCTATGTTGCCGGCCTCCAGGAAGTCGCGGAGCTCCTTCACGGCCATGACCGCGCAGTTCTCCTCCGCCTCCGGGGTAGATGCCCCCAGGTGGGGCAGGCAGACGACCTTGTCGTTGCCAAGGAGCTCCTCGGCCGCGAAGTCCGTCACCATTCCGGCGACCTTGCCGCTCTGTATGGCCTCGAGCACGTCCTCGTTGTTGACGAGGCCGCCGCGGGCTATGTTGATGATCCGCACGCCGTCCTTCATGTTCTTTATCGTCGTCGTGTTTATCAGGCCCTTGGTATCCGGGGTCTCAGGCACGTGCACGGTGATGTAGTCCGACTTGGAGAGCAGGGTGTCCAGGGTCTCCGCGTGCTTCACCTGGTGGTTCAGGCTCCATGCTGCGTCGATCGAAAGGTAGGGGTCGTATCCGATGACCTCCATCCCCAGCTCAACGGCGATGTTCGCGACCTGGGCGCCGATGGCCCCCAGTCCGATGACTCCGAGCGTCTTGCCCTTTATCTCCTGGCCGATGAAGTTCTTCTTGCCCTTCTCGGCGAGCCCGGCGATTTCGGCTCCCTTGCCCTTGAGCGTGTCCACCCAGCGGTTGGCCGCTACTGCGGGACGGCTTGCGAGCAGGATTGCGAGGACCACCAGCTCCTTGACGGCGTTGGCGTTGGCTCCTGGCGTGTTGAACACGACGATTCCCTTCTGCCCCAGGTCCTTCACCGGGATGTTGTTGACTCCGGCACCGGCGCGGGCAATCGCCTTCACCGTGTCGTCCAGCTGCATGGAAAGCATGTCGTGTGAGCGGACCAATATGGCGTCCGGCTTGACGATCTCGCTTGCTATCTCGTATTCATCGCGGGGAAAGTTGTCCAGTCCCTTCGCGCTTATCCTGTCCAATGTCTGAATCTTGTACATCGTATCATTCTCCCGGCCGGACTACGCTCCGGCCAACGGTTTTTTGAGGTTTCCCTATCCGCACGGACGGCAGGCCTGGCTAGGCGTTGTCCTTT
>CAMJAJ010000105.1 GCA_946403565.1 uncultured Treponema sp.
GTTTCAAAAGTCAAGACTGACTTTTGAAACTGGCTCAGGTGCCCTTTAAGGCAGCAGTATGAAGAAGGTGCGCGTTTTGGGGATTGACCCCGGGCTGGCAAACACGGGCTTCGGCGTGGTGGACGCATACGCCGGCAAGCTCAAGATGGTCAGCTACGGCGTGATAGAGACCGCCAGCACGGAGGACCACTCCACCAGGCTGCTGGCCATATACAACCGCCTGCTCGCGGTCATTGACGAATTCCGCCCCGACGAGGCCGAGATGGAGGCCCTGTACTTTGCCCGCAACACGTCGAGCGCGCTGGCCGTCGCCGAAGCAAAGGGGGTCATCACGCTCTGCCTTGCCCAGCACGCCATTCCGCTGACCATGTATTCCCCCAACCAGATAAAGACCGCCGTCACCGGCACAAGCTCCGCCGACAAGGCGACGGTCGAACAGTACGTCAAGTTCCTGCTGGGCCTGAAGACCGAACCCAAGCCCGACCACGCCGCGGACGCGCTGGCCGGGGCAATCACCCACATACACAGCAAGCAGCTCTGGCAGATCTAGCCCCGCGCGGAACCGATTTCTATACCAGCGATTGGGAACCTCGAAAAACTTCATCCTCTAAAAATCGCTGAAAGCGAGTTTTTAGAGGTGTCCGATTGCCAAAAGGCGAAATCTATTGTACAGTAAAGGAAGTTATACTGGCGGCTTTCTCGGCCAGCCGGTTTCCCATGGAGGCTACGAAATGAAAAAGCAATTCTGTTCAGCCCTGCTTGCGGCATTCCTGCTGTGCGCGTCCGCGTCGGCAATCCCGCTCGTCAAGCAGTACACGCCGGACTTTTCGGGGGAGTTCGTCTACTACCGGGACCTGAGCTTCACCTCACCCAGCATCGTCGGGGTCATCCACTACAACGCCTCGACCTACGGGGCCAGGTACTACTGCCCGGCCGACAAGGCGGCGAAGACCCCGGCGCGCGACATCTCGATATACTTCACGATTGACGCGGAGAACAACAGCATCGAGCTCACCGGAGAAAACATCTACGGTTCAAACGGCAGCCCGGAAGACGCGGACATCGTGAACTACCTGCACGACTTCTTCTATGAGTTCGCCGAACGGCGGCAGAAGCTGGACCTGCAGGGGCCGGAGGTCGTGACCGTCACGGACGACTTCGCCCAGTTCGGCGGGGACGTCAAGATCAGCTACAACAACCTCATCCCCATATTCAACATGGAGCGGCTCACCACCCTGGACGGCACGGACGTGCTGTACGTCGAGACCGTGGGCATCCTGAGCGACTCGGGCGACCCCGCCTTCACCTACTACAAGGGCATGCAGGGCGTTCCCAAGGACAAGGGCCGCAGCTTTGAAAAGAAGGCATTCGCGAAGGCAAAGCAGGTGAGCGTAGGCAACCAGAGCGTCTCGCTGGACGACAGCTGGACGCAGGCTTCGGACAACATGTACCTGCTGGGCGACAATGCCTTGCTGACCCTCACCGAGATAACCCGCCCCGACCTGTTCAAGGATTCCCCGGACCAGTTCCGCTCGATCCTCCTGCGCAAGCTCAGCGAGGGCAGCTCCACCTCATATACCCTCTGGCCCCAGCGGAAGTGCGTGCAGACCGACGAAACGGTGCGCCTGGACAGCATCTTCTGGGAGCCGACGGAAGGCAACGTGACCCGCGACTTCAAGCGGCTGACCAAGCTTTCCAACGGGGGTTACGCCCTGCTGTCGCTGACCGTCTTTGACGGAATCTACGGCAAGAAGAAATCCTACTTCGATAAAATCCTGGAGAGCCTTTCCATAGCGGAATGAAAACCCTGCCAGCGCCGTCCGCCTTTTTCCGAGTCCTCTTCTTCGCGCTCATCCTGCCCCTTGCGGCCAGTTCCGGCGGGGCGGGAGGGGACCACATGGAGAACGGCCTGCACTCCTACGCGCTCGCAAACGGACGGAGCTACCAGTCCGGCATGGCCCTTTACGGCAGCCTGTCGGCGGCGATGGAGGAACGGGGGCTGGAGGACAGCGACTTTGCGCTGGCAGTCGTCTTTCCCGAAATGCTGCGCTACAGCGGCGTCCGCAACCTGATGGAATTCCTGGCGACAAAGCTCGTGTACGGCATCTCCCCCTCGTTCAAAGGCTGCACGATCGGCCACTTCCAGATGAACGTGGCCTTTGCCGAGACGATTGAACGCTACATAAGCCTTTCACCAATCTTGAAGGCCCGCTACCCCGGCATAGACTTCGGCGGCGGCAACAGGACCTTTGGCGAACGGAACCGCCGTGTGGGCCGGATAAACGGAATGGTCGGCGAGGCGGACTACCTCTACGCATTCATCGACATCTGCACCGACAAGTTCTCCTTGGACTCGCTCGCTGATGACGAGCGGCTGGTCCTGCTGGCGACCGCCTACAACGCGGGCATGAGCCGCAGCAGGGAGGAGCTGGAGCAGGTCGCCAGCCTGAACTCATATCCCAGCGGCCTCAACTCCCGCAAGTCCCGGTGGAACTATGCCGCCATCGCCCTGGAATTCTACCAGGGCCGGAAGGACCAGTCCGAACAGGGGGACTAACCGCCCCCGTTTCCTGATGCCCCGCCCGCAGACACCCCGCCCGCAGGCGGCCTAGACCCGCCCATGATGAAGCCCTGTCCCATTCTGCACTGCCCCTGCCCCTGTTTTCTACTGGACGATTTTACCAAAGTAGTGAAAATTGTCCAGTACTACTGGACAATTTTACTAAATCGACCTATACTGTCCAGTAGAGGAGGCTGACGGCCGTGATTAAACGAGAGCGATATATCGCCCCGGTACGGGAATTCTATGAGAGCGACCTCATAAAAGTAATCACCGGCATCAGGCGCTGCGGCAAATCCGTCATCCTTGGCGAGATACTGCACGAGATACAGCAAAAGTCCGACAATGTCATCTTCCTCGACTTTGAAGACGCAGCGACACTTTCAAACTTCCCGGACAGCATGCGGCTCCTCGAATATGTCGAATCCCGCCGGAAGGAAAGCCTCTGCTACGTGTTTCTCGATGAAATCCAGCGGGTGGAAGACTGGGCCGGAGCCTGCAGGACGCTGCGGATACGGAACTGCTCGGTGTTCATCTCCGGTTCAAATTCCAAGCTCCTCTCCCGGGAATTCACGAAGGAACTGAGCGGACGCTACGTGTCGTTCAGAATCCGCCCCTTTGTATACAAGGAGCTTCGTGCCTACGCGGAGGAACTGGGAAAGACCGTCTCCGTGACCGATTACATCGTATGGGGCGGGTTTCCCAAGCGGATTGAATTTGCAAGCCCGGAAGCGCAGAAGGCCTATCTGAACGAGCTGAACGAAACGATTATCCTGAACGACATCATCACCCGCTACGCCATCCGCAAGACCGAGCTTTTCAAACGCCTTGCCAACTATGTGCTAATCTCAAACGCGCGGATATTCTCCGCCCGGTCCGTCGCGGATTATATGAAGACGAACGGCCTTGCCTGTTCCATTACGACCGTCACGAAATACATAGGCTTCCTTGAGGAGGCGTATGCGATAGAGTCCTTGCGGCTGTACTCCAAGAAAGCAAAGCGGGAACTGGAATACTATCAGAAGATGTACGACGAGGATGTATCGCTGAATTCCATCAGGGCCCTGAACGGCCGCTATGACATAACCCACAACTTCGAGAACGTCGTCTACAACGAGCTTCTGTACCGGGGCTATGCCGTCCATGTCTACAACGACGGGAAGCAGGAGATTGACTTCATCGCGGAAAAGGGGACCAAGAAGTTTTTCATCCAGGCGGCCTACTCCGTCGCCGAGGAAAAGGCCTACAAGCGCGAATTCGGCGTGTTCGACAAGCTCGACAACTCCGTCCAGAAAGTCGTCATCTCAAACGATGAACTGGACTATTCGACAAGCACCGTGCGGCACATCCAGTTCAAGGATTTCCTGATGATGGAGGAACTGTAAAGGCTGCCCGCCCCCGTTTCCTGATGCCCCGCCCGCAGGCGGCCTAGACCCGCAGGGTCACGAGGGGCAGCTCCGGCGGATTCCCGAAGCGGGGAAACGCAGGCTTCTGGTAGGAAAGGCCCCTGCTTACGATGCAGCGCATCCTATGTCCGCCCCTGTCCAGCTCATACAGGCCGCCCGCATACCTGGGGAAGAAGCCCTGCCCCACCGCATACAGGCCGTTCACCAGCCCCGGCACTATCCACTGGCCGCCGTGGGCATGGCCGGAAAAGACCAGGTCAAAGCCCCATTCGGCATAGTCCTCGATATACTCCGGCCGGTGCGAGAGCAGTATGCTGGCGCACGCGCCTCCCGCCGTCCCCGGCCCGGACTCCCCTCCAGCCTCCGCCTTCAGCGAAGAAGCCGGCTGCGATTCAGCCCTTAGCGACGCGGCCTTCTGGGCCAGGGCGGCCAGCCGAGCCCGGAAGGCGGCCTTGTGGTCAGCCTTCTTTTCCTCCCGCTCAATCTCGCTCAAATCCAGCATGGGGTCCACCAGCCCCGCGATGACGAGGGGCCGGCCCGAAACACTGACAAGCACGGCCTCGTCGTTCAGGACGTTCGCCCCATAGGACTCGATTGCCGACAGGAAGGGCTTTTCGTCCGTGTAGAACTCGTGGTTACCCAGCACATAGTAGATGGGGCAGATTCCCGCAATGCCCTCCATGAGGTCCCGGACGTTCTGGAAGACCCGGTCCGGCCCCATGTCCTTGTCAAATATATCCCCGGTCATCACGAGCAGGTCGGGGCGGGCCTCCCTGATGCGGCGGACGAGCGGCCCGTCCTTGCCGCCATAGCAGTTGCTGTGGAAATCCGAGACATGGACTATCCGCAGTTCCCCGCCGCCACCTAGGTCAACGGCATATTCCGGCACGCTGATAGTGTCGCAGGAAAACAGCGAGGCGGGCAGCAGCCCGGCAACAAAGTCACGGATTCGGTCGTTCACAGTCATGGGAAAAAGGATACCGGTGGACGCTGGCTCTGTCAATCATGCCGGACCGGCGCGGCCCTTGCCCGACGTGGGCTCCCCCCGGCGAGCCAGCCCCGTCCCTCACCGCTGCCCGCCACTGATTGGCGCGGATTCCTCCAGCTCCCCTCCAGTAGCAGCCCCCGGCAATCCTCGCTGCCGTCTGACCTCCCCGTTACCTTCCCCTTACCATTGTTTTGTTGCTTTTTCAATCCTGGTATGTTACAGTAGTGATAACCAGGGTGAACTGGGTGGCTTTTCAAAGCCCATCAGGCTTTTGAAACAGCCTCAACTTATATTTCAGAGGTAATGGCTATGGCTTACAAGGTAAATTCCGATGTCTGCATCAACTGCGGAGCATGCGAGGGCGAGTGCCCCAACGGAGCAATCAGCGAAGTGAACGACAAGAGGGCTATCGCTGCCGACAAGTGCATCGGCTGTGGCGCCTGCGCTTCCGCCTGCCCGGTTGAAGCTATCGCGGCGGAGTAAACCCGATTCCCCCAAAAGCATTTTTGGGGGAATTGAGCCTGTTGCAAAGGCCCTAAACCTTTGCAATAGGTTCTCTTTTTTCTGCTGACCCTTCTTTTGCCCCTGTTTTTTTCCGATATAAAGTACGAGATGAAAAAGCTGTCGCTCCTACTTGCCGCCATACTCTGCCTGAACTTTATCGCCGTTTCCGCCTCGGATTCGGAGGCCACGTCCGATGCATCGAACTCCACCGCCGCATATCCGCACATCGAAAGCCTGCTTTCGCGCAAGTCCAACTACCTGCTCCAGCAGT